>JAKAMP010000084.1 GCA_021812865.1 Bacteroidota bacterium
CATCAAGGAATACAATACCAAATTTATCGAACGGAAACTCAATCCCAACAAGGGGCATGAGTTCCTTCAGTACATTGTAGTGATCATCGATGAGTTTGCCGACCTCATCATGACAGCGGGCCGTGAAGTGGAGACACCCATCGCACGGCTTGCCCAGCTTGCCCGGGCTATCGGAATTCACCTGGTTATTGCCACCCAGCGACCCACAACCAATATCATCACCGGGGTGATCAAGGCCAACTTCCCCGCCCGCATTGCCTTCAGGGTTTCATCCATGATCGATTCACGTACCATCCTGGATACCCCGGGCGCCAACCAGCTGATCGGACGTGGCGATATGCTTGTCAGCACAGGGGGCGACCTTATCCGCGTGCAGTGCGCTTATATCGACACGTCGGAGACCGAAAAGATTACTGAATTTATCGGTTCCCAGAGGGGTTATCCGCATGCCTTCGAACTTCCCGAATATGTACCTGAAGGCGGAGAAATACCTGCCGAGGTAGATCTGAAGAAAAAGGACGATTTATTCGAAGAAGCTGCGCGGTTGGTAGTCATTCACCAACAGGGGTCCACATCGCTTATCCAGCGTAAATTTTCAATAGGTTATAACCGGGCCGGAAGAATAGTTGACCAGCTGGAAGCTGCCGGTATTATCGGTCCCTTCGAGGGCAGCAAGGCCAGACAGGTACTCATCCAGGATGAGGTGAGTTTGGAACGGATTTTGAGTGAAATAGATAAAAAAAACTGATATGCGTCCATATTTTACATCGGTAATCCTGGCTTTACTGTTCCTTACCTTTCCCAATCTGGTCTTTGCCCAGAAGGATATCAAAGCTAAAGATCCTGAGGCCAAAAAAATACTCGACCGGATATCCAGGCAGAACAAGGCCTATCCCTCTATTCGGGCCACCTTTACTTATCATTTCCGGAATGCACAGACCGGTGAAGAGAGCACCAACGATGGCGTGATCACTATGAAAGGGAAAAAATATAAACTTGACTTCATGAAGAATGAGGTTTACTGTGACGGGGGTACAGCCTGGAATTATATGCCCGGAGTAAAAGAGGTGAATGTGACCCAAGCTGAGCAGAACAAGAAGGATTTTTTCATCAGCAACCCCCTGGAACTGTTCAATATCTATGAAGCCGACTACAAGTACCGGCTGGTGGGGGAACTGGATGTGAATGGCAAACCGGCGTATGAGATAGATCTTTATCCCTATGACCTGAACCGGCCATACCACAGGGTAAGGCTTTTAGTAGAAAAATCGAACCTTCATATACTGAGAGCCGAGGTGGCCGGGAAAAACGGCGACAACTACGATATTACCCTCCATACCTTCCAGACCGATCAGAAAGTTGATGATTCCTTCTTTGTGTTCGATCCGAAAAAGCACCCCGGTGTGGAAGTGATCGATCTGCGCATGTAAGTGCAAATACTGCAGGCGATTCGCCCTGCAGCCCTCATTTTGGATATTCGATACGGATGTGGTATATATTCAGCAGTTTACGCTTAAATACTTTCTTAATCAGGCTTATATCCCTGAAAGTGATATTGGCTTCATTGAACTGGCCTTCTGCCACCTGGTTACTGATGATAGTTTCCACTATCGCTGATAGGGTTTTCTCATTGACTTCGCGAAGACTTCTGGATGCCGCCTCCACCGAATCGGCCATCATCAGCACAGCCGCCTCGCGTGTCACAGGCTTGGGTCCCGGATAATAAAACTTTTCCACATCCATTTCGCCAGCCGGATTTTGCCTGAGGTATGACTTGTAGAAATACTGCACCGCAGTGGTTCCATGATGGGAAACAATGAATTCAATGATTTGCTCAGGCAGACCATTTTTCCTGGCAACCTCAACCCCTCTTTGGGTGTGGCCGATAATGATGCCGGCGCTCTCTTCGAAGGCCAGTTTATCGTGGTAATTAACGCCCGGCGCTTGATTTTCGATGAAGTACATAGGGTTTTCCAGTTTCCCGATATCGTGGTAGAGGGCGCCGGCTCTGATCAGCAGGGAGTTGCCTCCGATTTTATGCAGAGCCTGTTCCGACAGATTGGCAACCTGCAGGGAATGCTGGAAAGTACCGGGCGCCACCTCGGCAAGTTTCCTAAGCAGGGGCTGATTCGTATCGGAAAGCTCGATAAGGGTGGCATCGGAAAGAAAGTTGAAGGTCTTTTCAAAGATGTATATCAGCGGGTAGGAAGACAGCAGTAACAGACCGTTTGCGCCAAACCAGTAAAGATTATGCCAGTCCACCTGGCTGAAACTGCCTTCCTGGATCAGGCTCATTCCGGTATATACGATCGCATAGGCCACTACCACCATAACGGACGAAAGGAACAGACGTCCCCTGCGGTATACGTTGCTGAGCATAAAAATAGCTACCAGGCCTGCAATAAAACTGATGAAGACATATTCAAATCCGTTGGGCACCCAGAAGCCGATGATCAGTACCATAATCATATGCATGAAAACCGCCAGGCGCGAATCATAGAAAGTCCTGATCAGAATAGGCACAATGGCAATCGGGATGACATATACGCTGAATACGCCATTGATCATGATCAGCCTGGCGATGAAGGCAATGAGCACAATCAGCAGGATGATGAACAGAATGCGGATACGGTTCTGAAACACTTCCCGCCTGAAGCTGATCAGGAACAGGAATACCACTACCATGGCCGACATGACCAGCATAGACTGCCCTACCACGACCAAACCGGATGAGGTACCAAGCCGTTTTTCATATTCCTTGCGCAGGGATTCAATAACACGGTAAGTGGAATCATTCACCAGTTCTCCTTTAAATATGATCTTCTCCCCCTCATGCACCATACCTCTGGTAATGGAAACCTGAGTAAGCAATGCTTTTCTTGCCTGGGCTGATTTATACTTCTCTAAACGCAGGTTCGGGTATAGGTAATCATTCAGATCGAGGTTAGCCAGAATTCCATGAACCTCATCCCTTGTATATTTCTCCACACCAGTCAGGCTGTCGGATATCGCCTTAACCAATTTCTCATAAGCTTTCCGCGGAGTGAGCACATCAACCGCCCTGACCTGCGAGGCATGGTTATGAAACAGGATTTCAACCAGGCTGGGAGCGCCTGGTTTGTTCAGTCCCTCGTCATCGGATATGATTCCTTTTGCATACTCTGAATCCAGGCTTGCCATGATGGCGCTCAGGAAGAGCTCTCTTGTCATGGTGCGGACTGAATCGGAAGGAAAGGTAACAATCTTTTCATCGAGCGACTGCCATTTCCGGCTGAAATCGTCCTTCAGCTTCCTCACTTGGGCTATCACCATAGTGGTGTCGATGCTGTAATAAGGCTGAAATCCTATCAGCACACTGTCCTGGTCGGCTTTGAGCTCCTGTGTGGCTTTCAGTACAGGAAAATCAAAAGGAGCAATGAGCAGATCATGCATCCAGGGTTTCCCTTTTTCATATTCATACCTGAACTTGCCTTCCCGTGGAAAAAGATATACCAGGATGGCCGATGCCACAAAAAACAAAACAACCCTAAAAATGGCATTTAATGTTTTTCTGGTGCGGTCACTTGCCTTCATGCAGTGGATATGGGGTTGTCTTACAAATGTATGAAAAAGCATTTATAAACCCCTTTTCTGCATCAGAAAAAGGTAAGACGAACCCACGCAAGTCCGGACGGTTTTCAGAAGAAAAATTGGGAATCTGTAAAAAAATGCATGGAGGGGAATATCGTCAGACGATCATCCCTGCCCCGACGGTTTCGTTCGTTCCTTCTTCAATAAGTACCAGGCTGCCGGTAATCCGGTTACGGCGGTATGAATCGAAGATCAGCGGACGGGCGGTGCGTATCTTTATGCGGCCAATTTCATTCATTGCGAATTGTCGGTCCTGGTAATCCTTCTCTATGGAATTGATATTCACTTTATAAATCACTTCCTTTACGATACACCTGGCTTCATTGGAGGTATGTCTTACAATGTATCTTCCGTTCAATTGCATAGGTTTCTGGTTAAGCCAGCAGATATCCAGTTCTATATCCTGGCTCACCTGGGGAGGATTCTCATTTTTTGCCAGCATGTCGCCCCGGCTGATGTCAATATCGTCCTCAAGGGTGATTGTTACCGATTGCGGAGCAAAGGCTTCGTTCAGCGGGCCATTGAAGGTGCCGACCGATTTGATTCTTGAAGTATGCCCGGAAGGCAGCACAACGATTGCGTCACCGGGACAGAAACTGCCTGCTGCGATGCGACCTGCATAGCCCCGGTAGTCGTGGAATTCCTGTTTCTGCGGCCTGATGACATACTGTACCGGGAAACGGTAATCGAGATAATTCTCATCGTTCCTGATATGGATGCTTTCGAGCAGATGCATCAGCGTAGGACCATCGTACCAGGGCATGTTTCCCGACCTGTCCACCACATTATCGCCTAGCAGGGCGCTCACGGGTACGAAGCGTACGTCGACCATATCGAGCATGGGTGCAATATCCTCGTATTGTTTCCTGATGTTCTCAAATACCTTCTCATCGAAATCCACCAGGTCCATCTTGTTGATGCATATGATAACATGCGGAATCCGCAGCAGGGAAGCAATATAGGAATGTCTGATGGTCTGCTCCACTACCCCGTTGCGGGCATCCACCAGGATCACAGCGGCATTAGCAGTTGAAGCGCCCGTAACCATATTACGGGTATACTGAATATGACCGGGAGTATCGGCAATGATGAACTTACGTTTAGGTGTAGCAAAATACCGGTAGGCCACATCGATGGTGATGCCCTGTTCACGCTCTGCCCGAAGACCGTCGGTAAGCAGGGACAGGTTGATGGTCTCCTCTCCTTTACGCTTGCTGGCCCGTTCGATGGCTTCGAGCTGGTCTTCAAAAATCGCCTTGCTGTCGTACAACAAACGTCCTATCAGCGTACTTTTGCCATCGTCAACGCTCCCAGCCGTGGTAAAACGAAGGAGTTCCATGTCGAGATATCCCCTGTGATTACTTTCCATTAATGAAAAAAATATTAACTATTATCTTCACTTCAAAACCATTCACTGTAAAATCCAATTTTCAATAACCCAAAAGATAAAAATACCAGTAATATGCTCCTATCTAAGCAATTAAAATTCATTTTACATTCGATTCTGTCTGTATCTTGTTAATATAGCAGCCAAAATCCGTCTCAATTCCATCGTCTCATTAATAAACAGATCAATTCTGCCATCCTCATTCACATTTTCTATTGTTTCTTTCATCAATCTCAACCAATATGCTGATTCTTTTGCTTCTCTGATCGAAATTCGAATTTTCATCTGAAAATCCTTTTCCCCAAGCGATTCTGTGGCTTCAATGTAATTTGCGCCAACTGATGAGGAAGATCGCAACAACTGCGGGCCAAATTCAATACCTAATATTCCCCTCTGCAATTGTCTTTTAAGAATAGCGCAGGATTTACTATATTGAAAAGTCCTTTCCTCCAAATGATAGATGGTCATGGGAATTACGATTATATATGTTTATCCCATCAGGTTCGAAAAATCGTATCATTTTTTGATTTATTTTTTGAAAATTTTCATTTGGATTTTTGATATTGGAATCTTTTAAAAATACCCTTCCTTCTTCCGGTCTTCCATGGCCGATTCGGAGCGTTTATCGTCGTAGCGGCCTCCGCGTTCGGTTACACGGGTTGAGGCCACTTCCAAAATGATGTCTTCGAGTGTGTTGGCGGAGGAAAGGGTAAGTCCCGTGCAAGTAATATCGCCAATGGTGCGGCAGCGCACGTCGCGAACCCCGGCTGATTCACCAGGTTTCAACTGCATAAAGGGCGCCATGGCGAGCCACACCCCATCGCGAAAGAATACCTCTCTTTTGTGGGTGTAATAGAGGCTTGGCATTTCCACATCCTCCATAAGGATGTATTGCCAAACGTCCATTTCAGTCCAGTTACTGAGGGGGAATACTCTGAAGTGTTCTCCCATCCTCTTCTTCCCGTTGAAAATATTCCATAGTTCCGGCCGCTGGTTCTTGGGGTCCCATTGGCCAAACTCATCCCGGTGAGAGAAAAACCTTTCCTTGGCCCGGGCTTTTTCCTCATCCCTGCGTCCTCCCCCCATGGCCGCATCGAATTTGAATTCTTCAATCGCATCGAGTAAGGTAACCGTTTGAAGTACATTGCGGCTGGCATTTACCCCCTTTTCTTCCACAGCCCTGCCGGCATTGATGGAATCCTGAACAAGTCGCACAATGCATTGTCCACCGGTTTTCTCCATGAGCTGATCCCTAAATTCCAGTGTTTCGGCGAAGTTATGTCCGGTATCAATATGGAGCAAGGGAAACGGAACGTTGGCAGGCCAGAACGCTTTCCGGGCGAGGTGATACATCACGATGGAATCCTTGCCGCCCGAAAAAAGCATCACAGGCCGTTCAAACTGGGCAGCCACTTCCCTCAGCACATAGATCGATTCCGATTCAAGTTCCCGCAAATGATTCAGGTAGTGCTTCTTCATTTTATTTTTTTATCAGGGGATAAAAGTATATATAAATACAAGGGGCAAACAGGGTATAAATACTTATTCCTGTTCGCCCGCAGGTACATGATTTCAAAAAAAAAGGCCGCAAAATGCGGCCCTTTTCTATTTTATACACTACGAATCAAAGCTTGGTATAGGTATGAACACCTTGCTCTGCCACAGCACCATTATGCCAGATGGTATAGGCACCTGTCATTGTACCTGTTGTGAGATCAACAATACCTGACTCTGTACCAGTCCAACCTCCACCCCAGTCAGTAACCGGCATAGAATAAGTCAAATTCACAACGTCAACAGTAAATACACCTGTCCATAATGAATTCCAGTAGTTGTCGGTTTGAATGGTTGTGGAATTGACTTTGGTAAAGCTTACATTATAGCTATAAGCCTCTGCAGGTTCATCAGCATTATAATTACCCACTAAGTTGTTGATCAATTCCTGGCCTGTAGTAAACTGCCAAACAACGCTTTCCGAAGTACCACCAAGACCATCTTTGGCAACTACTTTCCAGTAATATTTGGTTGTAGGTAAAAGAGCGCTGGGAACAGTGAAACTTGAGGAAGCAACATTGGCAAAGGCAATGGCAGGATTACTGGCTGTATCGAGGTAAATGTCATAGGTTAAAGTATTACCTGCATCAGGATCAGTGGCCTCCCATTTCAGTTTCGGTGTAACAGACACATCAATGGATGCACTGTCGGGTGCAAGCAAAGTAGGAACACCAGGATTTGAATTTACCCAGATATGCCAAACGCTACTGGATGAGTAAAGATTATTCGCATCGGTAGCAACGACTTTCCAGTAATATAGTCCACCGGTGGTGGCTTCTACACTGAAATTGGTTGCTGATATTCCCGATGCAACCAAGGGTGGATTTTTGGATTCGCCAAAATAAACATCCCATTTCATAGCACTTGCAGCCGTACCCTCCCAAGTCAAGTCGAGTGTAATGGGTGTTCCGGCAAATGGGATCACACCGTAATCTACAGGAGTAGGAGTTGCCGGCATAGCTATTTGATTAGCTACAGGCGCAGCGCCTTCGTCCTTTGTACATCCCTGCATTGCAGCAATCCCAAGAAGGACGACCGAGAAAAAAAATATTATATTTCTATTTTTCATAAGATTATCCAATTAAATTGAAAAAATTGTTTGTAGAATAAACATGTTTTACAGCAGCGCTACTCTCTAACGAGTGTTTCGTAACCAACACGTTTCACCCCACCAATTTCATAATAATAATAGAGATAAAAAGTTTGGGTAGAAGGATCGTAATGAGAAACACCGCCTACACCGCCATAATTAGTGGTTAGATCATTTGGAAGTACAGCATATGCTTCCTTGCTGGTAAAGGTCACTTTGTTAGTGAGCGGGTCGACAGTTAGATTAACAGACCATCCAATGTCAGCGAGAGGGAAGTTCACCGTGTTGGCGTCAACCGTCGTAAGATTTTTGCTACCAGAGAAAGTTCTGTCAAAAGCTAAGTCTTCCCTGAATAAACGACCATCAGAGGTATACTTGCCTTCGTACTGGTTGGCAACCGGCATGGAAATGAGGATGGTTTTCTTGTTGGCTGCAATGGTGATGCTGTTATCAGATACGGACTCAATGCTTACCGGCACCATATATTTGGATGAAAGGTCGAGCGTGTCGGCCCTGGTTACCCAAACACTCACATACGCATTGCGGGTGCCGGCCTTTATAGTAACAGTGTTACTGCCAAAATTCCAGGAAGGCATCAATTTATAAAACTGGAAGGTTGTATCCAGTGCAAATTGGGCCTGGTTATAAGCATCCAGCGCAGCCGGGTCGGCTCCGAGGGTAATGGTAACATCGTGTGTGGGAGGAACATCGGTAGCGATATTCACCAGGAAGCGGTAATTCTGCGGGGCAGAGTCGGGAGTAATAGTATATGCCCAGAATCCGGGATTTTCAATTTCCGCATACATCTTTCCTTTGAGGGCATCGGTCCAGTTCTCCCCCCTGTCGTCCTTGAGACAGGAATTGAGCACGATAGGGAATGCCACCAAACTTAAAATCAGCATTATTTTATTTCTCATATCTTTCAGTTTTAACTGTTAATTTTTTGAATGGCAACATTATTTGGACGTAGGCTGCCAGAAAATCTTAGTAGTGAACAGATTCACTTTTCCGCCAGGTAAAGCAGATTCAATTGCTTTTACATTGTCGCCGTTCACTTCGTATTCCCTCTGGGGGTAAAGCATCCTAACAGGAGGAGTATTGTTGATCCTGTTGGGATCCTGTGACCATTGGATAAAATCAGGGAAACCGGTTCTTCTGAAATCGGTCCAGATTTCAATAGGGGCTATGCCATTCAAAGATGCCCATTTCATAGTGATAATAAGTTTCAGCTTATTGGAAGCAGCATCATAATCGGTA
>JAKAMP010000085.1 GCA_021812865.1 Bacteroidota bacterium
GGAAAGTTGTGGTAACTGGACAGGATGCTGAATTAGCCGCCTGCCGCAATATTGTGCAGGGTAAGCAAAGTATGACCGTTTATAAACCTATAAAGAAACTGGCTTATGCGGCTGCTGAACTGGCTATGACCCTGGCTAAAAATGAAAAATTTTCCGGTTCCGTGACTACCATTTCAAACGGCACCAAAAATGTGGATGCCATATTGCTCAACCCGGTGGTGGTTGATAAAGATAATCTGAAAGCCACAGTCATTGCCGACGGGCTCCTGACTGAAAGCGATGTGTATCAGTGAAACGCGGAAAAATTCACGTCTTGATTATCGGCAGTTAAAAGCTTCACAGTTACCTTATAATAACCATAGCAGGGTAAACGGAATATATAAAAACCTGAGGGCGAAGGAATAATCCTGCGCCCTCTTAGCAGTTAACTACTTTCTAATTCACCCCCTACTCTGTCCTAAACCATTCTACTAATATGCAGATGAAGTCGGGGTTGCTTACCATACATAAGTGGCTACTGCCCCTGCCTCCAGTGAAGTAGTAACTGTTTTGCCTTTGTATCCGATATTAAAAACCTGTGTGGCGTTACTGTCGTTCAGAACAATGAGCACTTTCTGACCGGCCGGGTTAATAAAGGCCACATTTTCCAGCGGGCTGACCACCGAAGAAGAAATGCGCCATGAGCCGGGTCTTACGAATTTAGATGCATGAGCAATAATGTAATAGGCTACATTGCGTGAAACCCTCGTGCCAATGGTCAGTGCGCCCAGGCAGGCCGAACAACCTCCATTGGTGTGCGGTTCATAATTCGGATCCGATGCCAGGTTCCACTCGATCACATTGCGGCTCCAGTTACGGGTTGCTCCAATGATAAGGTTTTTAACATGCCAGTTCAGGTCTCCGCCAAAATTGCTGGGACCTCCAATCCATTGCTCGGTGAAGTACACGTTCTTATCAGGATGGGCATTATGAACCTGAGAAAGGGCCGTAATGCTTCCTCCATACAGGTGAAAAGCCGAGCCATCAACGTACTTGGCTGCGGCCGGATCATCCAGTATGGTAATGGGATAGTCGGGCCTGTCAGCATTATGATCGTACACAATGATCTTTGTCGTGAGACCGGCAGCCTCAAAGGCAGGACCAAGGAAGTTTTTCACAAAATCGAGTTCCTCGCTGGCTTGCATCACCATGCTTGGATTATTACCGCCGTATAGCGGTTCATTCTGTGGAGTGATGGCATCGATATGAATACCTTCGGCAGCCATGGCCTTGATATAATTTACCAGGTACCTGGCATATACGCCATAATACTGCGGCAATAAGCTTCCACCCACAAACGATTGATCGCTTTTCATCCAGGTTGGGGGGGTCCAGGGAGTTCCCAATATCTTGATATCGGGATTGATCGCCAGAATTTTCTTCAACACCGGAATAAGGTCGGTTCTTTCCATGTCAATGGAAAAACTGGTTAGACTGGTATCTGTCTCACCTGCCGGGCGCTCATCGTAGGTAAAATCGGTGGCGCTCAAATCGGATGCCCCGATACTGATACGCAGGTAACTGGCGCCGATGAAGGTGCTGTCGGTCGAAAACAGTTCGGTGATCAACGCATCTTTCCTGGCTTCGTCCAGCGAATTGATCAGGGTTGCGCTTCCACCGGTCAGGGCAAAACCAAAACCATCTATTTGCTGATATGTAACCGAGGAATCGACCAAAATGGTAGGATATTGGCTGGATGTAGTCCCGAAGTTCAGAACAGTTGATTGTTTTTTCATCAAATTGCTCTGATCCGCGCTGGTAAGCCACTGTGCCACATCGGAATGATTCTCTGCCGGAGGTATTACGGGACCATTGTCAACCACCGGTTTTTTTGCACAGGAGGCAAGAATGATACCCGATATAAGCGCCGGCAACAGCAAACACCGGCGGAAAGCTGCATGATTTATTGTGAACATGATGCGTAAATGTATTTGAATTATACAATGTAACTTCTCTTGTGAAGGTTTGAAACACTCTTATTTTGAAAAGGTAATCTCCCTGAGAACGAAATCGCCAATATAAGTGTTTCGTCTTTCCTAATAAAATATTTTTGTTTTGATGTAAGGGATCACACCTTCTACCCTATGCCGGTCAATATCCCGGATTTTGAACCAACTTGGAATTCTTGTCCATTTCGGATTGAGGTACAGACCGCACAAGGCGTTGGGGTGTAAAATTATACCCGAGCTTTTGACCATCGGCGCCAACCGCATTGTTGATCACCTTAATTGCCCTGCCTGATCTCTTCAGATCGCACCAGGATATCCCTTCAAAATCCAATTCCAGTCTCCTTTCCTTTTCGATGGCAAGCCTCATGGTTTCCTGTGTGGAAGCAGGGGTATTGCCCAGGTTCACCCTCAACCTGATCTCGTTAACCAGGGCAGATGAACCTCCCACATCGCCCAGTTCATTGAGGGCCTCTGCCTTAAGCAGGAGAATATCGGCAAGCCTGATAAATATATAATTCTTAGGACTTGAATAAGTATAGATGCGATATGTTTTATGCAGCACAAATGATTTTTCTGAAAGCACGGGCATTTTATAAAAAATACTCAGGCAATGCGCCAAGCCAGAAAGCCTATTTCAAAGCACCTGCTGAATGGGAAGAAGTTCCTCCCAGCAAATGATCTGCAGCGAGAACCAGAAACATGAAGTTCGATGCACCCCCGCCCAGCACATATTCTGTTTGCTGCCACAGATAAGGCCATTCAAGCAGTTCCGGAAAGTCAGGTCGTATGAGGGCTGTTCCTGAACCTACACCGCCGGGAATATACGACCAATCATCGCGGTTTGCACCATAGGCAACCGTCAAGGATTTTACACCCACTCCTGACGCAAAAGAGGCGGTATTGGATCCCGGATGTACCCCCAGGATAAAGTTCATAGCTGCCAGCAAGAGCGTATCGGGTACCAGAGCGGGATACGCCATATGCAAGAAATACTGTTCCATACCGAAATGCTGAATATTCCAGCCAGCTCCCCAAATATTCGGCTCGTAAGGAACTCCATATGGGGTGAGTCGCTGCTGCCTGGCCACATCTTTCTGATACGTTTCCACAGCCTCTCTGACCTGGTAATTGACCGAATCATTTTTCAGTAAGGGAAGCGCCCGTACCAGGTACCAGCCAGTTTGTGCAATATTTTGCGTAATCAAACTTATATGGCTCGTGAGAAAATCGGAATATTCCTTTTTCCCAGTAGTGATATATAGTTCCACGGCAGGACGGACCCGCTGAAGCATATTTTTTTCCTTTGTCCTGTTCCACAGTTCTTCGGCAATTTTAAGGCAATCGTCCGATAAAGCCGGTCTGTAGTCTTTCAATGCCCGCGATGCAGCAGCAAGACATGCAGCTACTTCAAGCTCCCGGCCCGGATTCTCTTCGGTAAACACCCAGCGATCGTCGGGTGAACCCGGCAAACCCACTGCGGGACTTTCCTTTCCTTTTGTTTCTTTATAAAACTGGTTGTCAGTTTGCACTGATGCATCGCCCAGCAGCACATATTGCCGAAGCGTTGGCTCAATGATGCCGCGGTATAACCTTCCGAGTGAATGGTACCCGTTCACCACCGACAGGGCTCCATGCTCAATCTGCTGCAATGCATCGGGTATGCCATCGGGACGATGGAGTTCCACCACATGATTCTTCTGATCGACCGAGGTATTATCATAATTCAGGTGAAACTGTTCCCAGGCCATGGTAAGGGTGAACATCTCCTCTGCCTGTGATTCCACGCGCAGGTCATAATCACCGGCATCGTGCCAGCCTCCCTGGTTGAGGCCGGGCACTGTGGTTCCCGGCTGGTATTTTGTGAGGGTGGAAGGTCCCTGGAAATACCCGTCGAAGTGATTATAATTTACCGGGGCCATGCGTGCGTCGTCCATATGGCAGAGACCGTGCCATACCTTATACCGGTCATTGATGCGCATGTGGCACATTTGCACGGGAAGGAAATACTCGAGAGTAGGTTGCCACACGCCACGCTGAAAAACCTGGGCATTCACCAGGAAAGGATGCGACTCGATTTTTCCATAGCGGATCTCATACGTTCCAGGTGTCTGAATCGAAGAAAAATCAAACTGCAGGTATGAATATCTCAGGAATTTGCCCCATTCTTTGCCCTGCTTTTCGAGAACAGTAGTCCGGGAACCATCGTCATTCACCTTCTGCAGTATCACCGGGTACCTTGCAGAATCTCGTGTATCGAGCTCAATCATGGCTACCTTGGGTTGAAGAGGGTGATAACCAACCTGTGAAACCTGGATGACAGGCGCACTGATATAACCCGGCTCAGCATGGGGAGTAACCAACCATTCGATGGCATGCGCTGTGGCGCCTTTTTCAATAAGGGAACGGATCACAAACCATCCGTTGTTATGATGCGCTCTTCCGTCGAGCAGGGACAATGCACTGCCATGCACAAGCTCTACCGTCATGCGCTGCGATTCCGATTCCGGAGCGACAACCAGTTTATGCCCGCTGGCAAGCGGTGTATTCTGAAATTCGCCTTGCGCATCGCGGTATTCGGGGCCATCGAGCTGACGCGGAAAGATGCCCGTGGCGCCGTCCATTGCATAGGTCCTGCCGTAGAGGAGACCAGGGAAAAGTTCAAAATTAAAACCGACTCTGCCGATCCATTCCTCCGGCAGGGGCTGGTCAAGATCAACGAGGATACGGAATGCCTTCCCTTCGGGATGAATGCGGATGGTGTAGCCAAAGTTTAGGTCGGGATAATCCACCGGATTAAAGCCTTTCCTGTTTTTCTCGGGATCGGGATATTCCATATGCACACTGATCTCGCTATGCAGGCGGTCAACCTGCCGCTTACCCACACTGGGAACCGGCTGCCACTGCCCGGGTGTGGGTTCCAACCTGATGTCCCCATTGGTAGCCACCCGCTGACCGTTCTGAATCACTCCCACGCCACCCTGGTGACCTTCGGGGTAAAAATCATGTGCCAGCATGACATTCAACCCTGGCATTTCCAAGTACTCCAGCTCATTGATGCGAAGGCTGTCGTTGTTCCCTGTCGTCTGACCCTGCAGGTTCAAAAACGCGCCCAGCACACACAAGAACAGTAGTATTATTTTCCGGATGGATCCTTGCCCGAAAAGAGGCTTACTCATATTATTCATATTTAGATGCTTTTACAAAAAACCAGCGGAGTAAGTTCGCGATTTTTTCAGAAAGAATGAAGGATATGCCAGAACAATTTCTTATCCGGCTTGCTTTCTGAACATCATATATGAGCGCTAAGCAGAAGTTTAAACCTGGCAGGCATTTCAAATCAAGCCTTTTTCCATGGCCAGCTTGATGAGCGAAGGGGTATTGCGTGCATTAAGCTTGGTGATCAAGTTCTTACGGTGGCTGTCGGCTGTAAGCGGACTGATAAACAATTTTTCGGCAATTTCGGCATTGGTGAATCCTTCGGAGAGCAGTTTAAGAATTTCCCTTTCGCGGCGGGTAATGACCAGTTCATTTTTCGATTTGTCGCGAAGCGCCTCTTCCGTTTCCGCGCTGAGGTATTTTCCTCCTTCCTGCACCACTTTGATGCCTTCGAGAATTTCTTCCGGGGAGGAATTTTTCAGGATATACCCTTTCGCTCCGTGATCGAGCATTTGTCTGATCACATGCCGTTCGTCAAAGGTACTGAGGGCAAGGATTTTTTGTTTGGGATTGTTTTTAAGAATCTCTATACACAAATCAATGCCGTTGATATCGGGAAGGTTGATGTCGAGAAGGATAATATCGGGTTTGATCCAGCGCAGTACATCCCTGCATGCCTGGCCTGAACCAGCCACACCCACTACCTCGGCAAAGGAAGAGTCACGGAACATTTTCTGCAATCCTTCTACCACTATGGGATGGTCTTCGACAATCAGGAGCGAGATCATTTTTTGAGTCAAAATAAAAAAATTTATGGGTTTACAATGAAAATTCCGCACTGATTTCAGTTCCTGAACCCTCACTGGAGCTGATATCGAAGGTTCCACCAAAAGAATTTACCCTTGACCTGATGTTAGCCAGTCCCTTTCCTTTGGACAAGTTTAAGCTACCCGGATCAAAACCTTTTCCGTTATCCTGAACCATCAGATGGAGCCTGTTTTCGTCCTGCACCAGTTGTACAAATGTTTCGGAAGCCCCAGAATGCCTGAGGCTGTTGTTCACCAATTCCTGGACAATCCGGTATACGGCAATCTCAAGCTTGTCTTCCAGCCTTTTTTCTGTTCCGAAGAAAGCAAATTTCACCTGCCGGGAAGGGGTTGTGAGGGTATCGCAGAAATCGGAGAGGGTAACCTTAAGTCCGAATTTAATCAGGGATTCGGGCATGAGATTATGGGCAACCTGCCGGAGTTCACGGATAGAAGTATCGAGTAATTCGAGTGCATGATCATATTGATCCATTCCCTCCCGTGAAATAATGGCATTCCCTTTCATATTGGCAAGTTTAAGTTTGATTCCGGATAACAGACCGCCCAGTCCGTCGTGCAGATCGCGGGCAAGCCGGGAGCGTTCTGCTTCCTCGCCTTCAAGTACGCTCTGCGTGGCAATGAGTTGCTGGGTTTTCTCCAAGGCAATCAGTTGCTGCTCCTTCAGTTGAAGCTCATGCTCTGCAAACCTGCGCTTCTGGTTGGCATGCTGGATCAGATAGGCTACTATTCCCAGCACAAGGAAAAGGGTTATCACCAGCGAATAAATGATGGCATGATTCCTTCGTATAACCAGGGCCTTTATGGATTTGTCCTGCTCCAGGCGGGCGATCTGCTGTTCGCGTTGCTCTTTCTGGAACAGGGTTTCAAGAAAGTTTATTTGTTGCTGGTTTTCCTGCGTAAATACACTGTCTCTCAACATGAGCGACTTTTCAAGCAAAGGGGCCGCAAGGGCAGCATGCCCCAGCCTGATGTCCGACCGACCCATCATCTCAAGGGCTCGCTGCTCCAAATCCATGTATCCTGCCTTTGTGGCATACGCCATAGCCTTTTCTGCATACAACCCAGCAGAATCGTACTTGCCGACCTCGAACAAAGTTTCGCTATAACTCAGGCTCGTCCTGGAAATCTCAAATGGATTGCCCAGGTTTTTGGCAAATCTCAACGCTTTTTTCGCAAGCTGAAGGGACAATGCGGGATTGGCTTCAAGCCTCCTGTAATATTCACTCAGGTTAAAATCACAGAGCAGCTGAATATAAAGGTCATTTCGCCTGGCGGCGATATCGAGCGCCCGCTGGATCAAAGCTTTTACCTCGCTGCCTTTATGTTCCTGAATAAGCGCTGCAGCAAGGGTAATGCTTCCTACAGAAACCAGATGCTCATCTTTTTGATCTTCAGCAAGTTTTATACACAACCTCGCATATCGTTCGGCTTCTGAAAACCGGCTAAAGAAGGCATAAAGGCTCGAAAGATTATTGTAGGTTTTCATCAGGGTACTTTTGTTACCTATGCTGTCCAGTATCCTCGATGCCTTCTGATAATATTCAACCGCTTCCAGGTAATTGCCTTCCTTCTGATAAGTAACCGCCAGGGTATGCAACACAGCCCCGTTCCCTTCCATGGAACGCAGTGAATGCTCCTTTCGGAACATCGAATCGGCTTTTCCAAGGTATTGCCTGGTTTTCGTAAGATTTCCCTGGATATCGTTTTCATAAGCAGCCGCAAGCAACAAAGAGGAGGCCCTTCCGTAGGGAAAATCTGTCCTCGCCGAAAGGTTCAGTGCGCTATCAATATAGGTCTTTGTTTTCTGCGGATCGGAATATAAGCAGGCACGCCCGGCTTTCACAAGCAGGAAAATTTTTGCTGTATCGGATGTTGAGCGGGATATCATCTGTGACAAAGAATCCGTCTGCAGGGCCGCATTCAGTTTGGGCAAAATTCCCGGGTTGAAAATAAAAATCAGCAGCACAAGCAGGTTAAGCATATGAAGCTTCATTGCATCTAATAGTTTGAAATTCTGTATTCTCAAAGATAATCCAATCCTGATCGAAAAATATCCCCTTTTTTAGGGATTGGCATTTACATCAAAAAATCATAGTTTTGTTCCAACATGTTGCAGAACCTATTCTTCATTTTGTTGTTCTATAATAAAACCTAATGCTCATGAAAAAACTACTTTTTGGAACAATCGCAGTACTGTTGTCGGTCACATTGTCGGCACAGCAACCCACATTCACCAAGGACAACCTGGTTGGTAACCTGACCATTGGCTTTGGGAGTGTATTGTACAGCGGATTCGGATATACTTCCTCTGTACCACCGATTGCCTTGTCGGTTGAAAAAGGGATCAAGGATGGCATTCTTGACAAGGGCGTCATCAGCGTTGGCGGCTATCTGGGATATTCTGCACATAAATGGGAATATTCAGGCTGGGGATGGAAATATTCTAATATTGTGATCGGAGCCAGGGGCACCTTTCATTACCCTTTGGTGGATAAGCTCGATACGTATACCGGGCTGATGATTGGTTACGACATTGTTACCGCAAAAGAATTCGGAACCTCTGTACTGGGATATTCCTATAATTCTTCTTCGAGTGGCTTAATCTGGTCATGGTATGCCGGTGGCCGTTATTATTTCAACGACAAGATTGCGGCTGTTGCCGAAATTGGTTACGGCATTGCCTGGTTCAATATTGGTCTGGCTTATAAAATCAAGTAAAGTAATAGGCTTTGTGAATCTGGTTTAGTTTAAAGCCATTCCTCCGGAATGGCTTTTTTATTTTCTGTCAGGCCCTGAATCTGATCCAGGAAAAAAAACTTGCATTTTTTTCCATATCCCTGCATTTTCACTTATGGAATTATTAACATACAA
>JAKAMP010000086.1 GCA_021812865.1 Bacteroidota bacterium
CCTGAATCCCTTTCATTTTAACCAGGTTTCCTTTCTGCTCCATATTTTTTCTGCCTAATATACAGCATTTTAGAAAGTATTTAAAAATATTTTAGAACCATGTATAGCATAATACTAAATAAATAATATATCTTTGTATTGAAAGTAACAGGGTAATGGAAGGTAGTGAAGGGAACGTTAAAGGTTAAAGGTTAAAGGTTTGAGGTTTAGGGTTTGAGTTTGGGGGGTTAAGGTTTGTGGGGGATGAGTGGACTTGAAACCTGAAACCACAAACGCAAGACGGGATCAACAGAAGCTGCAGACAAAAGATATTTAACCTTTGTAAAAAATATAATCTTATGAAAAGGACTACGAGTGTGAACATTGGGGGCCGGGTGTTCAACATGGATGAAGATGCGCATGAGATGCTTGAATATTATCTCGCATCGGTAGCCGGTCAATTTGAGAACAAGAAAGAGCGCAAGGAGATACTTGATGATGTGGAGAACCGCATTGCCGAGTTATTTTCTGCACGGATCAATTCATTCCGGCAGGTGATCACTCTGGATGATGTGAATGATATGATCAGGGTCATGGGTAAACCGAGCGATTTCGGGGCGGAGGAGGAGATTTTCCCCGGCTATCCGGATAAGAAAGGTTACCGCCGCATGTACCGTGATCCGGACCGCCGCATCCTTGGAGGTGTGTGTAGCGGCATGGGTGCATACTGGCATATCGACCCGCTGATCGTCCGTATTCTTTTCCTGGTGGCCTTCTTCGGATTTGGCATCGGGCTGCTCATATACCTGCTTCTCTGGATCGTCATTCCTGTAGCACGCACCACGGCACATAAGCTGGAGATGCGGGGGGAGCCGGTCACGGTGGAAAACATCAAGCGCTTTGTGCGCGAGGAGTTCCGCAATGTGAAGAAGAACATAAAACTGTAAGTTTTTCAATTAATCAGAATACGATTATATACCTGTAAAATCTATCCATATGAATACAGACAATGCCAAGGCGCAAATGAGAAAGGGAGTGCTGGAATACTGCATCCTTTCCATCCTGTCGCAACAGGACTGCTATGCCACCGACATCATCAACAAGCTCAAGGAGTCGAAGATGATCGTAGTGGAGGGCACGCTATATCCCTTACTGACGAGGCAGAAGAATGCCGGACTGCTCACCTACCGGTGGGAGGAATCCACGCAGGGGCCGCCCCGCAAGTACTATACGCTTACCGAGTCAGGGAAGATCTTTCTCGGCGAGCTGGATGCTTCGTGGACCGAGCTGGTGGAAGCCGTCGAATCAATTAAAACAAAATCCAACCGTTAACCAGAAATTTACACAGCCATGAAAAAGACATTGAAGATCAATATCAGTGGTATCGTTTTCCAGATCGATGAAGATGCATACGAATTGCTGAAAAAATACCTGGATGCGGTTAGCCGGAAGTTTGGAAGTTCACCCGAAGGGAAGGAGATTCTGGGCGACATCGAACAGCGCATTGCGGAACTGCTGCTTGCCCGCACAGGTGTGCAGAAAGAGGTGGTGACCATTGACGATGTGAATGAGGTGATGCATACCATGGGCAATCCTGAAGACTTTGCCGAAGAAACCCCGGCCGGAGGGGAAGCCGGTCAAAAATCCCGCGAAGAGGAAGAGGATTATTCGCACGAGCGCAGGCGCAACCGCCGGTTATACCGCGATCCCGACAACTCCGTACTGGGGGGTATCTGCAGCGGACTGGGCGCCTATTTCAATACTGACCCGGTCATATTCAGGATCCTGTTCGTGGTATTTGTCTTTGCCTGGGGCATCACGGCCGTAGCCTACCTGCTCATGTGGATCATTGTCCCGCCCGCCCGCACGGCCGCACAGAAGCTGGAAATGCGTGGCGAGAGCGTTACCATAGAGAATATCGAACGCTCGGTGAGGGAAGAGTTTGAAGCGGTGAAGAAGAGCGCCGGCAAGCTGGGCCGTTCTGAAACCTATAGCGGTGTACGAACCGCGCTGGGAGAGATGTTCCATGTACTCGGACTTCTCATCAAGGGCCTGGCAAGGATTATCCTGATCTTCGTTGGGGTAGTCCTCATCCTTATTGGTTTTGGCCTGCTGCTCGGGTTGCTCTCCGCAGTAGTGTTGCACCAGACTTTCATATCCGATATCTTCACCGATTCCAATGTGGACCTTTCACAACTATCCGGATTGATATTCACGCATTCAGACTTCCAGTGGATCGTACTCACCCTGGCGCTGGTCATTGGCATTCCCCTGATCGCGCTGATATATGGCGGCATCAAGATGCTTTTCCGGTTCAAAGCCAGGGACAAGGCCGTCGGTCTCAGCCTGTTCCTGCTCTGGGTGATCAGCGCCATTACACTCACCTGGATGGTGGTGATCGATGTGCAGAATTTTACCAGTCACGAGGAAACGGACAGCCGCACCGCCCTGAAGAGCTTCCGCAACAAGACGTTGGTGCTCGATGTGGCGCCGGGAAAGATCGATTCCCTGAAAAAAGCCTGCAGTTACTTTGAAAAAGACGAGGTGAGGATCTATTTCAATCCCGGCAAGCATGAATACTATGGCAGTCCCTGGCTGCGCATCGAGCGGGCCGACAGCACTGAAGCCAGCCTGATGGTCGAGAAGGGTGCGCAGGGACTTGACCGCAGCCGTGCGAGTGAGTATGCCAACGGCATCAGTTACCACTGGATACAGAACGATACGGCCATTATCTTCGACCCGGTGTACACGGCGCCCAAGGGCCAGGCCTGGCGGGCTCCCCATGTGACCCTCGAGTTAAGGGTTCCCGAGGGAACAAAACTGGTGTTCTCGCCAAGAATGAAGGAGGTGCTGGAAGAGGCCGAGCCCGATAACTGGGACGAATGGAGCGCAAACATTCATAATATGCGTTACGACATGCCGGGAAAGAGCTTTGTGATGGGGAAGAATGGGTTGAGGGAGTTTAATAAATAATGTCTTGCCGTCTTATTGTCTTGAAGTCTTACTGTCTTGCTGTCGGGTTAGGGTTTAGTGGGTTTTGATTGTGGGAGATGCTTCTCCGTGGGGTTGATTTCGCGATAGATTGATTAAGTGATTGATCCGGGGATGGCGGGCACACAGTCTGCCTGTGGCAGAACACAGATCCGCCAGCGGCTTACCGCAGATTAATACAGAGCAGCCCCCCCTCAGGGCAAGCTAAAAGCGGTCTGCAGGCAAATTACTCTTCCCGTGGAAAGGTAATTTGGGTTCAATGAAATTTTTCTATACATTTGCGGCGCTTTTCTTTGTCCGATGGTGTAATGGTAGCACTGCAGATTTTGGTTCTGCCTGTCCAGGTTCGAATCCTGGTCGGACAACCTTTTGAAACCGCTCAATGTCATATAAATAAAAGGATTGAGCGGTTTTCTGTTGATAAGAAATTTTAAAATCATACCTTTTTATCCAAAAAAATGCCCATTTTCAGGCTTATTTCAAGCCATAAAAAGGTATAATTCTTTTCAATTATTATTTCATAATTGATCATTTAGTATTGAAGAGTATCGGAACCACTTAAAATAAATCCAACTGAATTTTTTTCTTGGGGTGAAAAGTGCCAATTATGATAAATGGATTTGGTGCAACATTATGATGCACTTGTGTAGTTCCTAGAAAAAAATACAAATCCTTGGTTTTTGCAAAATCATCGAGATACTTCCTTTTCACATCTTCACATGCTTTCACAGCATCTCTTTCATGCTTTAGATATTGATTCCAAAAGAGTTGACCTGTTTCCCAATCCTCAATCATTAACTTACTGGTCTTCCCTGAATCATCTTCAAACTTATAAGAGAACTTATAGGGCAGTTTCCTGACAACCTTGAAATCTCCGTGCTCTGCACTTTCAAATAAATTATATTGGCTGAACTGAGCAAGTTTTTCCTGAGACCATTCTTTCACCTTCTCCTCTTCATAAAAAAAATCAAGCACTTTTATTGGCTTGAAAACCGCTAAAGATGTGCAAATTGACCTGTCTTTTGCTTCGGTGATTAAACTTTCTAAGTTTGTGTAGGTTTTTCGTAATACTATTTTTCTACGCTCATCCCACGTATTCCCGTCAGCAGGAATTTCACCTACAATCCTTATTGGTGTATCATGTGAGACAGGGCGGTAACTTTCAGGACGAAAATCACCTGTATTCTTAATTATGTCAAGCTCAATCCATTGATATTTCTTGTATTGCTCACCATACGATTTTTTTCTGAATTGTATGGGATAAAGCCTTATCCAGGTTCCATCCTCAAGAAAACCAGCAGTACATACCAGTTCTTCGTATTTCTTTGAGATAGTAGGGTAAGTTTTTACGGCAATGAGGACCTTCGTCAGTGCCATATCAGATATGCTTTAATTCGAACGGAAAGTTCCTTAAATGAAACAGTGATTGCGCTAAATGCGTTCGATGGCATTGATGAATGTTTGCTTCAAAGCAAGTCAAGGCAACACGTTTATGAGCTTTTAGCAGACCAAGCAATTCTTCTTGCTGTGGAATAGTGCTTGCTAAGATAACCTTTCGATATTGCAAAAAAAGACTATCATACGCTGATTGTGAATGTAATTCTTGTCGCTTTTCAGATTCAATACCGAACACCGGCAAATGCAAATATTGAATTCCACCACCCTCCCATCCTTTTTTCAACTGAGATTTACTAAACCCATATTTCATGCTTATCGGGTTTCTACGAACATCACAGAGTAATTTTACATCGCTAAAAATCAGTTTATTCAGATACTCTTCAAAATTAATTCCCTCATAACCAATTGTATATAAAACTGTGCCTTCCTGATGAGGACGTGAATGAAGTACGTTTTGGTATTCTGTATCATTTAGCACCTGATGTAAAATAGTACTATTTATTGAGTAATAAGGAAATTTTGTATAGGTCAGCTTAAGCAGTTCTTCTTTTGTTTTCCCATAATATTGTTTCCTAATAGTCCGTAAAACTGAAAGATCTTCTTCTTTCAATTCAGATGAAAACTCTGTTTTATCGGAACTTACCCAATAATTGCCATTTTCGGAAACCTGCCCATACTTGGTCATCGTTAACAAATCAGCATTTGCCTGAAATGAGAAACAGCCAAATTTATAAGGCACAAAATGAAATGCAGGTTTGGTTTGAAGTTCAGAGAATAACAGAAGTAGTTTCTGCAAGGCTATTTTTTCAATCTTGTTATCAAATGATTGCAGCAATGACAACAATATTTTTCTTCTGTAAAACATGAATCAAATGTAGCTATTGGAATTCAATTATTATGAAATTTATTCAACACCACATTTAAATACATAATACATTGCTTGTTTAATGCCTTTACATGCTGGGTGTCAGTTAGGTTCCAGGCTGTAACGCCTCTTTCAACGCCACCTGCAATAAATTCTTGGTGTATTTTTGGTTCTGCAGAATGGTTTGCTCCAATCCAACCCGGGAACCACCCAGTAAAATGAATTAGCCAACCACCATTCACCAACTTGCCCGTTCAATGAGAAGCAATTGTTAGGTTACCAATCACCAACCTACCCGTCAGTAGCATAGCGAAGGCGGGTCACTAGTTACCTATAACTAATCACTATTCACCAGCCACTCTTTAGCCTCCTCCGTGCTGTTGAATACATTGATGTGGCGGCCGGTTAGCTTGAGCAGTCCGTTGAAGATGAGTTGCAGTCCGTTGAGCCCGATCACTGCGCTGGCTTTGATGTAAGGCTTGTTATCCTTCAGGAATTCGTTGAACAGCTCCTTGATCTCGTTGCTGAACCGCATGCCGGTGACATTGGAGATGGTAAGCACCGAGCACGGGGGCTGGGTGCGGATGTACTGCACGCTCTCGGTCATGATGTCCCTGATCTCCGAAGCATGGGCTGTATTGGAGAAATCCATGTAAAAGATCGTCTTTCCTTTGTGTTCGAGTTGCTGTGTACGGGACATACGATGAGTGATGTTGGTTATTTATTCTGAATACGCAATGTAAAGGTATGGAAGCCTGTTTAGCATTCAAAATCTTCTGAGGCGAAAATAGGATTTTTCCGTTGGATTGACAATGATGATTCAAAGATTCAGAGATTAAAGTATTCGGAAATTAAAGACATCTTCGGCCATAAGAATTTATCTCAGCTGTTGGCAGGAGAAAATGTCTGGCGGTCTGGCGGTCTCCTTTACGGCGGAAGGTCTTGTTATCAGGCGAGGAGTTGGGGTGAGGGGCGGTTGCTATTCAATCAATGTTGGAAATTTTACAATTGTTTGACGATGGATTGATTATTGTTTGGCTACTGAATGACTTTTCCCGTTTTGTATTGAGAAGGAGGAAAGGGGAGGGGATTTGCGATTTTTGAGTTGCGAATCGCGAATTTTCGAATCCCGAATCGCAAATCGGGATCAATGCAGAACAAGGTATGGGGGAATTCCCTTACTTTGTTCAATAATCTTTTTTTCAAACCTATTCAGACCATGCGGATATTCAGCATAGCCATTGTAGCGGCGGCCATTGTTTTTCTTACTGGCTGCAGGAATGATGAGGGCGTGTACGTCGATCCTTCCATCGGAAGCGTGGCTCCTTTGCTTACCACCCTGGGTCCTACTGTGCACCGGCCCAACTCGATGGTGCGGGTATTTCCCATTACCCAGCCCGGCCTCTCGGATAAGTATTTTTCGGACCGCATCTTCGGCTTTCCCCTTAATATTCCCGCCTACCGCGACCGCTACATCGGTTCGCTCATGGCCACCACGGGGGCGGCTTGCCTGAATCCCGATTCGCTGTCGTCGTTGTACGACCATACCTCCGAGGAGTCGCACCCGTGGGTTCACCAGGTGTGGCTGCAGGATTTCGATATCGACGCCAGCTGGACCACCAGCGAGCATGCCGTTCTGTACCGGTTCACCTTCAACCGGGAGGCCGGGGGTAACCTGGTATTCCGGTTGTCGGGCAACTGTATGATCGAGGCATTGGGTCAGGACAGCCTTGCCGGCTGGGAAGAATTCAACGGCATGAAACAGTATTTTTTCTGCCGGCTCGATCATCCTTGGCATCAGCTTGCACTGTACCGTAACGATACACTGGTACAGGAGCAAACGGCAGACAGCATCGGGAATAAGGTGCTGGTACTGTCCTTCGGTAAAGATACACGCGAGGTGGAAGCCAGGATAGGGATTTCGTATATCGATATACCACAGGCTTCTGTAAACCTGGAAAAAGAGACCAGCGGAAAGACATTCCGTTCCATTGAAAATGAAAGTCATGCCCTCTGGAAGAAAGCGCTGGGCAAAATCGAGGTGGAAGGCGCAACGGACCGGGAGAAAAGGATATTCTATACCGGCCTGTACCGGGCGTATGAACGGATGGTGAATATTTCCGAGTATGGACGGTATTACAGCGGTTATGATCACCAGGTGCATAAAGATAACGGGGACGGGTTTTACGTGGACGACTGGCTGTGGGACACCTTCCGGTCGCTGCACCCGCTCATGTTCATCCTCGATCCCGCCATGCAGGCGAAGGAATTGAAATCATACATCAGCATATACGAGCAGAGTGGCTGGATGCCGCTGTTCCCGCAGGTATTCGGGGACAATCCCTGTATGCTGGGCAACCATTCGGCGGCGCTGTTTGCCGATGCCTGGGCCAAGGGCATCCGCGGGTTTGACCTGGCAAAGGCGTATGAAGGCATCCGAAAAAATGCACTCGAAGGAACACTGCTTCCCTGGAGGAACGGTCCGAAAACACCGCTGGATGATTTTTACAACCACTATGGCTGGTTTCCGGCGCTGCCACCCGACAGTGCAGAGCCATACCCGCAGGTGCATCCCTGGGAGAAAAGACAGGCGGTAGCCGTAACGCTGGAGGAGAGCCTGGATGACGCATGCACTGCCTTGCTGGCAAAGGCGCTTGGCAAAAAGGAAGATGTCCGTCTCTTTGAAAAACGATCGAAGAATTTTGTGAATGTGTTTAATCCCGCCACCGGCTTTATGTCGCCAAAACGAGCCAACGGAGAGTGGGTTACGCCTTTCGATCCGCAGCTCTCGGCCTGGTACGGGGCAAGGATGTATTTCACCGAAAACGACTCCTGGATATGGACCTGGAACGTGACGGAAGATATTCCCGGACTGATCGGGCTGATGGGAGGGAACGAAAAATTCGCCGCCCGTCTGGATGAGTTGTTCAACCGGGGACCGGAGAACGGGAAGTGGATGTTTATGGGACAGTTCCCCGATGCAACAGGATTGCAGGGGCTATACGTAGCCGGCAATGAGCCTGCCTTTCATATTCCATACCTGTACGATTATTGCGGCCAACCCTGGAAGACACAGCGAAAGATCAGGCAGATCATGCAGGTGTGGTTCGACGATTCCCCGCTGGGCCTGCCGGGCGATGAGGATGGAGGCGCCATGTCGGCCTGGTACATTTTCTCGGCCATGGGCTTTTACCCGGTCACCCCGGGCAGCGCCATATATGCCTTGGGAAGTCCGGTTTTCAACAAGATCACCATTCACCTGCCCGGCGGGAAAAGGTTTGTGGTGGAGGCACACGGCAATTCACCCAAAAATGTATATATCCAATCGGCCATATTGAACGGAAAGCCGCTGAAGTCGCCCTTTTTCAGCCATGACGAGCTGACGAGGGGCGGGAAGCTTACCTTGCTGATGGGGCCCAGACCAGTGAGGGAATGAATGTTTGGTCTATCTGGTCTCCTGGTCTACTGGTCTTCTGGTCTGTCTGGTCTTCTGGTCTTCGCTACGGTGGATGGTTTCTGCTTTGGCGGATGGGTTGAGTTTCGGGGCTGGGGAAGGTCAAAATTTACAGAGAGGGTTTTGATTTTCGGGATTTTTGCAGTT
>JAKAMP010000087.1 GCA_021812865.1 Bacteroidota bacterium
CAATTGGAGTGAAAGCGAATGCCATACCTGCGGAAATGTCAATCCCGAACAGGTATTCAACATAGTGGAAATCAGTATCCTCGATGAATATGGAAAGATCACCCGCACAAGGAAAATATCTCCGCAAGAATGGAGCGATCATTACGAGGAATATGCAAAAAACCTGATTTCCAAAAAGCCCGTTTCAGGCGATTTGCCAGAAATTTCCTTCAAAACACCTAACCGGTTCCGCCAGTTCCTTGTGTTCATGAAGAGGGATGTGCTGGCAAAGCTGGCAAATACCCAATACCTGGTAATCAACTTTTTTGAAGCCCCTTTGCTAGCATTTATCCTATCATATATTATCAAGTATTATAACGTTGGGGTAAACAATCCATACGGCTATACCCTATACAAAAACAGCAACCTGCCAGTCTATATATTCATGTCGGTGATCGTTTCGATATTTGTTGGGCTTACCGTGAGTGCGGAAGAGATCATCAAAGACAGGAAAATACTCAAGCGGGAAGCTTTCCTTGATCTAAGCTGGTCGAGTTACCTTCTGGCTAAGGTCTCGGTACTTTTCATTCTATCTGCTATCCAGGCGCTAACTTTCGTGTTGGTAGGAAATTCCATCATGGAGATCAGGGGGATGTACTGGCAATACTGGCTGGTATTGTTCAGCGCATGGGCTTCCTCAAACCTGATGGGATTAGTCATATCGGACAGTTTCAAGACGGTGGTTACGATTTATATTCTGATCCCCTTCCTGGTGATTCCCCAGATTATTCTCAGCGGCATTATCGTGAAGTACGAGAAACTTAATCCTTCTATTTCAACCCCCAGCCGAATTCCGTTCTACGGAGAAATCATCACTGCCCGCTGGGGATATGAAGCCCTGGCCGTATATCAGTTCATGGAGAACAAGTATGAAAAGCAGTTTTACAAGTTTGATAAGGCCATGAGCATTGCACTTTTTAAGAAGAATTTCTGGCTGGTTGAGTTGAAAAACAAGGTGAGCAATCTTGAGCGTTATGCCAATAATCCAGGAGAAAAGGAAAAATGGAAGGAAAGCCTGGTAGTACTGCAGAATGAGATAGGTAATGAAGTGAAAAACAACACCCTGATTCCTTTTCCTGCCGCTGGTGAGTTAATGGCTGGCAAAACCGACAGCGCAACCCTTGCCTCCACCGGTGAATACCTTGATAGGCTTGATAAATATTACAACAAACTATATAATAAAGCCAGCACGGAAAAGGATGAGCTGATATCCATGCTGGAAAAAACACCACAGGACAAGATTGAATCGCAGGAGATCATGCGTAAGTACCATAATGAGAGCCTGAAGGATTTAGTGACCAATTCCAGCGAGACGGACCGGATGATCGAATACCACGGGCATTTTTACCAGAAAATCGATCCCATTTTCATGGATCCTAAGTTCCGCTTTGTAAAAGCTCATTTCTATGCCCCCAGAAAGATGGTGTTCGGTCAGTATTATCCTACATTCTGGGTAAACATAGCTGTCATTTGGTTCATGACGATACTGTTGTATTTTATTCTGTACTACAGGCTGCTGAAACGTTTTCTCGATTACATGGAACATTTGGGGGACAGGTTTAACAAAGCGGGCAGTCCAAATGAAATATAGGTTCAGCAAGGCGGTAATATGGCTGGAAAGCGGTCCGCAATGAATTTCGCTCTGTCCGGAAGATATAAAAAAATGTCTTTCAGTCGACTATTTCGATCATTTTGAAGGGAACCCTGATGATGGACTCATAGTCTTCACCGGCTTCGAGCATATCCTCATCGTCCTCTTCATAGTACCAGTTGATGATCACTTCGTGTTTAGCCTTATGAATGGTTTCCAGTTTTTTGAATACATCGAGGATGCATTTAGAAGAACTGGTATTGAAGTATTCCAGCTGTATATTTACTTTGGTAAGCGTGCTGGGGCCTTCGCCATATTTGTCGAGCCAGTCAACAAGCGGTTTATAAAACTCAATAGAGTTTTCAGGAATTGATCTGCCTTTTATCTCGATAAGACCCTGATCGGCCTCAAAACGAATACTCGGGGTTTTGGGAGTTCCTTCAATAAGCAGTGGTTCCATACATTAATGTATTTATTGTTTCTTATGTAACTGTAATAATCAGATTGTAGAAATAAAAATCATTATTATAATTCTGGAATGAGTAATCCAGTTTATTCCCAGTTTTCCTTGCAATATCAACCAACCCTAATCCGCCTCCTCCCTTGGCAGAAAGCTTCTGATGATTAAGGATGAACTTGTACATATCTTTCAGTTCTTCCTCGCTCAAGGAATTGATCTTGTCGATCTTGTCCTTAAGAAATTTGATTTTCGAAGAGTTGATGAAGTTGCCGGTGGTTATTTTGTATCCATTGTTTTGCCTTGCTATGACCAATATTCCGAATTTCGGCTCCAGCTTTCCTTTCAAGTCTTCCGGGAGTTCATCGGCATGGTGATAGAGGTTCTGGAGGCCTTCAACGAGTACATTATAGACCTTTTTTCTGATCTTTCCACCCTCCTCTCCTCCTTCCATTAAGGATTCAATACTTTCGAGGGTATTGTTAATCATTTCCGTTGTAATAGTGCCTTTGTAGGAAACTACCACATCGCCATTTTTCAACATTTCGTAAAACTCATCAACGTTAAAGCTCATACAACGTGGTGATTAATTCACTTTCTCCCCTCGTTTTTTACCGATTCCTTATAATCTCAACAAATATATAAAAAAATAATTTTTATCAAACAGCTATCTGCCTGAGTAAATTATAAAATCATCAAATATTTAGACCAATCGCACGATTTGAGTGGCCTAATGAATTTCAACCTAAATATAGGGAAATTTGGATAACTTTCATAGCCTGCCGGAAAAATCCATGGAAGAATACTGACTATTTTGTGATTTCAGGGCTTTAAATTCTTTTATAGCCGTAAGGGCACAGTCCCACCTTTCCCTGTCTTTTCCACGTATTACCCTGAAAGGAAAGCCATAGTTCCTAATATTGGCTTCGTACCGGCCGTAAAGTTTTTTCCGCATTTCTCCTCCGTTTTCCCGTACAGGGTCGGGCACCCATGGGAGGTCGGTGGCACAAAGAAGGTAGAGATCGATTTTGCTTTCCCGCAAGGATTTATCAATCCATTCCGGACAGGTGCCATATACCTGTTCGAACCAGATCTTGGTTATGATGAGTTCTGTGTCGTAAAACAGGTATTCTTTTGCCCTGTTTGTAAATTCTTTCTCGAGTTCTACCTGTTTGTGCGCGATATGAACCACATCGAGGTAATTGTATTTGCGACGAAGATTCTCTACATAAGTGCGGGCATATTCCGGTATATAGTTGCATCCGTAATGGTGAGCAAGAAACTTCGCCAGTTCGGTTTTGCCGGTGGATTCGGGGCCTGTAATGGCCACCTTCAGGATATTTTTGCTCCGATTGTTTTTTCCCATGAGATATATCCATAAACGGCCAGAACCGTGTATACAGCAAAAAGTATGGTCATCAGGTAAAGGCTCCTGGTGATGTAGAGTATGCACAGGCCTGAATCCACAATGATCCAGACCAGCCAGTGTTCAAGAATTTTGCGGGCCAGCATCCAGGTGGCGGTGATACTGAAGGCCGTGCTTATCCCATCGATCCAGGGTATGTCAGAAACCGTGAATTTCTTCAATGCCCAGTATATGGCCGCAGAAAGCACAAGGCTCAAAAGCAGTAGAATCATTGCCAATTTCCATTTTACCCTGGTAACCGGAAGTTCTTTTTCTCCGGCAGATCCTTTGGCCCAGTGAATCCACCCGTAAACACTGATGAACAGGTAATAGAACTGGAGCATCATATAGGCGAATATGCCCGACTGGTAATACACAGCAATGAGAAAAACTGCATTAAGGATTCCAAAAAACCACAGGAGGATTTTCTGCTTCACTGAAAAATATATGTATAAAAGGCCTGTGATCGTAGCCAGCGCTTCAACCCAATGCGTCGCCAGCCATTGATATGTTTCTTTCAGCATCATTTGCCTGAACTTCCCGAATCACGTTAATTGTTGAACTTGCTCCAGTTTTTCATCACATAAACCGCCTTCTGAACCGTTTTGTCATCTGTATTATAAATCTCATAAAACTCGCTTGAATTCCACAAATCGCGTGCAATATATGCTTTAATGAGCAGCCGGATCTGTTTACCGGAAGCTTCCAGGTCTTTCTGGCTGGCCGTCAGGTTGTCTTTCTTCCCAAATTCGAGAAGCTGGTTGAAGATATCGTCGGTTACCTCAAATTTATCGCGGAAGGCAGAAAACTCAGGGTAGTTTTTGTTGAGGATTTTCCGGTTCTGGTCAACGTAGCCCAGAATAAAACGATTAAGGGTGCCTTTCCGGATCAGGTCGCGGTAGAAATCCGAGTAAGAAGTAGTATCGAGAGGAACGAAAATATCGGGCATGATGCCTCCTCCGCCATACACCACTTTATGCTTCTCCAGGGTGTAGTATTTTAGTGAGTCGGCAAAATGAATGCTGTCTGCCGAAATGAACTCGCCATGATTATACCTGCTGATGAGGTCATTTTCGTAATTTTTATACCCTTTCTTATATGATTTCTGAATAAGGCGGCCTGTGGGGGTATAATAGCGGGCAACCGTAAGCCTGATCATACTACCATCGGGTAGAGGAAAAGGTCGCTGTACCAGTCCCTTGCCAAATGAACGGCGTCCCACAATGATAGCCCGGTCCCAGTCCTGCAAGGCGCCGCTTACAATCTCACTGGCAGAGGCAGAGGATTCATCGATGATGACAATGAGATTGCCCTTTTCGAATTCACCGGCGCCGGTAGCGTCAAATTCCATTTTAGGGGAATTCAATCCTTCCGTATAAAGAATCAGTTTCCCGCTCGACAGGAACTGGTCGGCCAGGTTGATGGCCTCTTCCAGGTATCCTCCGCCATTGCCGCTCAGGTCGAGGATCAGGCTGTTCATTTTCTGCCCATGGGAAGCCTTTGTACGCTTCAGTTGATCGAGGGCAGTAAGGAACTCCCTGGTTGTGGTTGCAGCGAAGCGGTTCAGTTTGATATATCCCACCCCGTCGTCAATCATGTAGGCTGCATCGAGGCTGTTGATGGGGATTTTGTCCCTGGTGATGGAGTAATCAAGCAAACCCTTTGTACCTGTGCGCTTGATTGAGATGCTCACCACGGTACCTTTGGGCCCCCTGAGCCTGTCGAAAACCCCCTTATTGGTAATGCCCGTTCCGGCTACATTTTCGTTGTTGATCTTGATGATCTTGTCACCGGCCAAGATGCCAAGTTTTTCAGAAGGTCCGCCCGGTACCGGCTGAATGATGAGAATCGTATCGTTCAGGATATTGAATGATACCCCTATGCCTTCGAAATTGCCCTGCAACGGTTCATTCATCTCTTTCACCTCCTCAGCCGTCATATAGCTTGAATGCGGATCCAGTTCCTCGAGCATGTTAATGATGGCGTCTTCAACAAGTTTCCCTGAATTCACCGAATCAACATAGAACCTCTTGACGTACTCAAGCGTTCGTGCAAATTTGTCGGCCGGTTTCATGCTGGTTTGCCCGCTTGCAGAAGTAGCAAACGATGCAGCAATACATACTATGATAATCCTTGACAGGATGCTGTTCACGAAAGTTTTCCTCATGTCTGATTTTCCTTTTCTGTTCATAATCATATTCCCATCACGGTGCTTTTACGCGCCGAACCGTGGAATTATTCCCACTCTATGGTTGCGGGCGGTTTGGAACTGATATCGTAAACCACCCGGTTGATGCCTTTAACATTATTGATGATCTGGTTGGATATTTCGCCGAGGAACTCATAAGGCAGCTGGGCCCAGTCGGCTGTCATCCCGTCGGTAGAAGTCACAGCGCGTAGGGCAACTACATTTTCGTATGTACGTTCATCGCCCATAACACCGACCGATTGCACAGGGAGAAGAATAGCGCCGGCCTGCCATACCTTGTCGTACAGGTCATGTCGCTTCAGTCCTTCAATGAATATATCGTCAACCTCCTGCAGAATCCTCACCTTTTCGGGTGTGATATCGCTCAGAATCCTGATGCCCAGTCCGGGCCCGGGGAACGGGTGCCTGTTCAAAATGAGGCCGGGGATTTCCAGCTGGGCCCCAACCCTGCGGACTTCATCCTTAAACAGCAGCCGGAGGGGTTCCACTACTTTGAAGTGCATTTTTTCGGGCAGGCCACCCACGTTATGATGTGATTTGATCTTGGCCGAAGGACCGTTAACCGAGACCGACTCGATCACATCCGGGTATATGGTTCCTTGACCCAGCCATTTCACGTCTTTGAGTTTTTTAGCTTCTTCCTCGAACACTTCAATAAAATTGCGCCCAATGCTTTTTCGCTTGTCTTCCGGGTCTGTCACTCCCTTCAGATCTCCAAGGAACCTGGAAGAAGCATCCACACCGATCACGTTCAGCCCCATATCCTTATAGGAATGCAGCACCTTGTTGAATTCATCCTTGCGCAGCAGTCCATTATCGACGAAAATACAGTTAAGATTGGGACCTACCGCACGATGAAGCAGCATGGCGGCTACCGAGCTGTCCACTCCTCCCGAGAGCCCCATTACAAGCTTGTCACCGCCCAGGGTCCTTTTGAGTTCCTGAACAGTCGATTCCACAAATGATGCCGGGGTCCAGTCCTGTCGGCAACCACAGATGTTCACTACAAAATTCTGAAGAATTCTTTTCCCTTCCACGGTATGGTATACCTCGGGATGAAACTGCAGACCGAAGGTCGGTTCTCCTTCAACTTCAAAAGCGCCATATCGAACATCGGTTGTGCTTCCAATGATCCTGTAATTGGAAGGAATGCGGGCAATGGTATCGGCATGCGACATCCAAACCTGCGATTGCTCGGTTACTCCCTTGAAAAGCGGGTTATCGGGCTCATGTATATGAAACCTGGCGCGTCCATATTCCCTGGAATTCGACGGAAGAACTTCACCTCCAAAGTAATGAGCAAGGTATTGCGCACCATAGCATATCCCAAGTAGGGGATACTGACCCTTAATACCTGACAGTTCAGGCAGTGGAGCATTCTTATCCCTCACAGAAGCAGGGCTTCCCGAAAGGATATAACCCTTGATGCTTCCATCCTGAGCCGGCACATGATGAAAAGGATGAATCTCGCAATACACATTCAATTCCCTTATCCTTCTGGCAATCAATTGCGTGTATTGAGAACCGAAATCAAGGATGATGATCTTTTCCTGCATGAATACTTTCTCCTTTGGGTTGGTTATATAAAATATTATTATCTACCAGAGAGCTGTAAAAATAACAGAAACCGGTTAGCCGGCAATACATTCTGATAAAAATTATGTCGCAGGCCGGCGCCGGTTCACCAGCGCTGACCTGCGACATTCAAACCCATATTTCAGCAGGTTATTTGCTGAATTTTGACAGAAGGTCTTTTACCATGTCTTTATGGACGGTAAAATCCATTATTTTCAGTTTCACATAATCTTCGGAGAAGAAGTAGAAGCCGAATTCAGGAGCTTTCTCGTCGTTGTTTTTTGATCCCGCGCCAGAATCCTTGATCAGATACCAGTCCTTGCCGTCTTTTTCAGTATAGCCCACCAGGTGCATGCCATGGTCATCGGAGGTGGTGCCATTTGAAAATCTGAATTGCCGTGCATCATCATCAATATACACCGAAGGTATATCGAAGGTAGGAATGATGGCGCACTGGGTTTCCCTGTTCAGTCCGGGTTCTGAAACATCGCCGCCTATAACCATTGAATATCCTTTCCTGATGGCATTTTTCAAGGCTGTCATGTAATCGCTCAGGGGCACATTGTAATAATCCTTGCTGTGCCACCAGTTATCGGGGACTTTGTATTCCACCTGCTGCCAGAAGGGTTCCTGTTCGTAAGATAAAATGTCAACATAGTCATCGAGGTTCAATTTCATCACATCGGTGAAAAACTGTTTCGGCGAATAGGTTTTGCCGTTCCAGTTGAACTGTACAGGAGGTTCTCCCATGTAATGGTTCATGATGGCCTTGATGGTAGCCAAATTTTCTTCTTCATTCCATGCGCTGTTCTTCTGGACTGAGGTAAGATAATTCTTCATTTCATTGAACATGGCATCATGATCGTAGAATTTATGACCTGCCGGCAGACCGGTATAGGCTGATTCGGGAACAACGCCATACTGCCTCCAGATTCGTGACACGGCATTGGATTCTGAACCCTGGTCGAACAAGGAGTTGCCGCGTTCATGAACAAAACGGCGCGCTTTCTCGACATATTCCCAATAAACAGTGTACATTTCTGAAAGCTTGATCTTCTGTCCGGATAGCCGGTAAATCTCCGATTCGAAATATGAAGTGGTGGAGAAGCACCAGCATGTGCCGGTATTTCCTTGTGATATAGGAGGATTGAACCAGCCGATGGTTTTGTATAGTTTCACCTTGTTTGGAAGATCGAGCCCGGATTGATCAACTTCGAAACGCTTCATCATCACCCTGGGTGATTGCTGAACTTCCACTCCCCTAATATCCTTCAGGATGTAGTTTTCGTAAAATCCCGGCTTATAGCTCCGGAATACAGCCTTGTTGCGATCTTGTGCGTAAGTGATTGATAACAATAAAATTAACGCACCCAATACCATCCAAATCCTTTTCATAAGCTAAATATTTTAGAATCAATAAAAGTAGCTGTTATTTATTATTGAGAGCAACAATTTGAATGAATTCCCTGATATATTAGCGTTTTAGGCGTGTCTGTTCAATTCTGAAGGTATCGCCGTCTTCCACCAC
>JAKAMP010000088.1 GCA_021812865.1 Bacteroidota bacterium
ACCCGATTCCTTGAGATCGCGCAGTTCTTTTACTTCCTCATATGCCTGGCTGAGAGAGATGCCCGGCCGTTCGGGGACGAGCTTGGCCAGCCTATCGGCCACCGGCAGGGGGAGCTTCTGTATGCGGGCCACATCGCGTATGGCCATTTTGGCTGCCATGGTACCAAAGGTGATAATATGGGCCACATGGTTAAAGCCGTACTTATTGACCACATATTTAATGACCTTGTCCCGGCCGTCTTCATCAAAGTCGATATCGATATCGGGCATAGAGATACGGTCGGGATTGAGAAAACGCTCAAAGAGGAGGTTATACTTCAGCGGGTCGATATCGGTGATATGAATGCAATAGGCAACCACGGAGCCCGCGGCCGAACCACGCCCGGGACCGACTGACACTCCCAGGTCACGCGCTGCGCGCAGAAAGTCCTGCACGATGAGGAAATACCCGGGGAACCCCATTTTTTTAATGACCGATAATTCATAATCAATACGTTCTTTCACTTCATCGGTCAGTTCCCTATATCGTTGTTTTGCTCCTTCATAAGTAAGATAGTGCAGGTACTCATTTTCATCCGTAAAACCTTCGGGCAGGGGGAAATCGGGCATGATGGGATTGCGGTTCAGCTCGTATATCTCCACCTTTTCGGCAATTTCGTCGGTATTGTCGATGGCTTCGGGTACATCGGAGAAGAGCTCACGCATTTCGGCGGTGGTCTTGAAAAATTCCTGTTTGGTATATCTTAGACGGTTCGGGTCGTCAAGATCGCTGTTGGTGTTCAGGCAGATGAGGCGGTCGTGGGCTTCCGAATCCTCCTGGTTGATAAAGTGGACGTCGTTGGTGGCAATGACCTTGATACCATGTTTAACGGCAATCTGGAGGATTACCTTGTTCACAGCCTGCTGGCGGTCGAATACATGTGCGTCCATCTGCAGATCGCCGGTGGGATGGCGCTGCAGCTCAAGGTAATAATCTTCCCCGAACAGCTTTTTATATTGAAGGGCGATTTTCTCGGCAGCTTCCATGCCTTCGTTCATAATGGCCTGGGGAACTTCACCTCCCAGGCAGGAGCTGCTCACAATGAGTCCTTCGTGGTACTGCGAAATCAGTTCAAAGTCAATGCGGGGCTTATAATAAAAACCTTCGGTATACCCTCTTGAAATAAGGGCAGAAAGGTTCTCATACCCCTTTTTATTTTTAGCCAGGATGATCAGGTGCCGGCTGGAGCGGTCTTCGCTGCCTGAGCGATCCTGCCTGCCTCGCACGGAAATATAGGCTTCGCATCCCAGGATGGGCTTTATACCAAGTTTTTTTGCCTCATTGAAGAATTCTTTCACTCCGAACATGTTGCCATGATCGGTGATGGCCACGGCCTTCATTCCGTCTTCCTTGGCTTTGCTTAGGAGAAGGGGAATACTCGATGCTCCATCGAGGATGGAGTATTGGGTGTGCACATGAAGGTGAGTGAAAGGTTTCATAAAGAATTACTTGCAGTAGGGGATAAGCATTTATATAAGATGTACGTAAAGGTATGGCATTTGGCCGGGATGAGGCAAGTCTGTTGAAAACTTTGGGATAAATAAAAAAAAGAAGAGCTGCCCGTGGGACAGCTCTTCCTGTAAATGGCATAGGAAGGTTATTTTGCCTTGTCAATTCTCATTTTGTAGAATGAGCGCCATACGAAAATAAGAGCCACGATAAGGAATAGCACGCCTACATATGGTGCTGCTGCGCGGAAGTTTGCGCTGATGGCAATTTCCATGGCGAGCAGGCCAAACAGGGTGGTGAATTTGATGATGGGGTTCATGGCAACAGAGGAAGTATCCTTGAAAGGATCGCCAACGGTGTCGCCAATAACAGTAGCAGCGTGCAGTTCAGTACCTTTTGCTTTCAGGTCAACTTCAACCACTTTTTTAGCGTTATCCCAGGCGCCACCGGCATTTGCCATGAATACAGCCTGGAAAAGGCCAAATAATGCAATACCGAGGAGGTAACTTATAAAGAGGGAAACGGGACTGGTTCCCGGGTTCGCGCCGCCCACGCCTGCAGGCGATGAGAGGCAGGCAAAAGCCAGGGCGAAAAAGAAAATGGAGATGAAGATATTGAACATGCCTTTCTGGGCATACTGGGTACAGATTTTTACCACTTCGTTCGATGATTTGGCATCGGCTTTCTTGGGTGCATTCGGATCAAGGTTGATGTGTTTCTTGATATAAGCAACGGCGCGGAAGGCGCCGGTTGATACAGCCTGAGTAGAAGCGCCGGTAAACCAGTAAATAACAGCGCCACCCAGCAGAAATCCAAGAATGGTATATGGATTAAGGAGGTTTAATATAGATTCAGGCTGAACGCCAAGGGTTTTCTGAATCATCAGGATCAGCGAAAATACCATTGTAGTGGCGCCAACAACTGCAGTGCCAATTAGCACAGGCTTGGCCGTTGCTTTGAAGGTGTTACCCGCGCCGTCGTTGGCTTCCAGGTAATGTTTCGATTTTTCGAAATCGGGTTTGAAGCCAAAGTCTTTTTCTATTTCGCTGCTAACATTGGGAATGTCTTCGATCAGAGACAGTTCATAAACCGATTGGGCATTGTCCGTTACAGGTCCGTAGCTGTCAACGGCAATGGTTACAGGGCCCATGCCCAGCAACCCAAATGCCACAAGGCCAAACGCGAAGATAGAAGGATATACCATAATCTCGCTGAGGCCGTGGGTGCTCATAAAAAAGGCCACGAACATCAGAACGAAGAATACCATACCTTGCCAGAAAGCGGAAAAGTTACCGGCAATGAAACCGGAGAGAATCACAAGGGATGCGCCTCCTTCTTTGCCCGATTCAACCACTTCCTTTACGTGGGCTGATTTGGGAGAGGTAAATATTTTCGTGAATTCGGGGATCAGGGCACCGCCAAGGGTACCACAGCTGATAATGGTTGAAAGGATCCACCACATGTTGGTGTTGCCATTGAGGTCGGGGATCATGATATAGCTGGCAGCGAAAGTAACAATGATGGACAGGATAGAGGTAATCCAAACCAGGTTGGTGAGAGGTTGCTCAAAGTCGAGATCATCTGATTTTCCATATCTTACCTTGCTCAAAGCGCCGTTGATCCAGAATGAAACAACGGAGGTTATAATCATCAGGATACGCATCACAAAGATCCAGGCGAGAAGCTCAACTTTCAGCAGTTGGGTAATGTTTACATCAGCTACACCAACAGCGAGCAGAATAAAGGAGATCAGGGCAACTCCGGTTACACCGTATGTTTCAAAGCCATCGGCGGTAGGGCCAACGCTGTCGCCTGCATTGTCGCCGGTACAGTCGGCAATAACGCCAGGGTTGCGGGGATCGTCTTCACCGATCTTGAAAACAACCTTCATCAGGTCGGAACCGATGTCGGCAATTTTGGTGAAAATACCACCGGCAATACGAAGGGCAGAAGCTCCCAGGGATTCACCAATAGCAAACCCTATAAAGCATGCACCGGCCATATGCCCCGGCATGAGCAACAGAATAATGAGCATCATGATGAGTTCGATGGAGATCAGCATAACGCCAATGCTCATCCCAGCATTCAAAGGAATATTGAGGAGCTTGAGAGGTTTCTTCTCTAAAGAAGCAAAGGCCATGCGGGCATTCGCCAGGGTATTCATGCGGATACCGAAGGCGGCAACCGTATATGAGCCCAGAATACCAACAACTGTCCAGGAAAGAATAAGAATTACACCTCCGGGGCCAAACAGCGAATTTCCGTCATGATCTTTGGCCAGGAAGCCAAAATATGCGGCCACAGCAGCGCCGATGAAGATAAACAGGATGGCAAGGAACTTGCCCTGCTGTTTCAGATAGGTAACGCAGGTTTGGTAAATAACTTCGGATACCTCAAGCATGGCTTTGTGTGCAGGAAGTTTTTTTACCTTCATAAACTGGTAGAATCCGAAGAGTAACCCCAATACACAAATCAAAAATCCCCAGTAAAGCACATGCGTTGATTTTATGGCATCAGGGACTTGTAAATCCGCTTCACTTGCAAGCAGGCTGATTGGAGCCAGCAGAAGCAAGAGAGAAGTGAGTAACATAGATTTTTTCATGATCATTCAATTTAGTGCGTATTTCGGTTTAAACGTGGCCAAAATTATAATAATGTTCCTATTTATCAAAAATGCAACCTTATGGGAAAAATTAAAAATCACAGGAAGACCAATCTTAATGCATTATAAATGAATCTGTTAAAATATAGGGGTGGGAGTGTAATATAGAAGCAATATATTTAAGAAGGAAACACGAAAAAAATCAGTTCAATGCATCTGTCCTGCCATCTTTCGGGCTGAAACTAAATCACAAAACCAGGCAATATTTCTAAGATAGACGTACTTGTTATCCGGCCCATCCTTCACGATCGAGGCTGCGGTACTGTATGGCTTCGGCCAGGTGTTCATTTTTTATTTCCGGAGAGCCTTCCAGGTCGGCAATGGTGCGGGAGACCTTGAGGATACGGTCGTAGGCCCGGGCAGACAATCCCAGGCGTTCCATCGCATTTTTCAGCAACTGTTGGCCGGCTGGAGAAAGGTAACAATGCTTGCGAATCATAGAGGAGCCCATTTGGGCGTTGCAATGGACGTTTTCGGTATCTGTGAAGCGTTCCTCCTGGATTGCCCTGGCACGGGTTACCCGTTCGCGAATGGAGGCGCTGGGTTCACCGTTGCGTTTTTCTGAGAGTTTATCAAAAGGCACAGGCACTACTTCAATATGAATGTCGATGCGGTCGAGCAGGGGACCGGAAATGCGGCTAAGGTACTTCTGCACCAGCCCGGGCGTACAGGAACATTCCTTTTCGGGGTGATTGTAAAATCCGCATGGACAAGGGTTCATAGAAGCTACAAGCATGAAACTTGCCGGGTAGGAGACGGCAAATTTGGCCCGTGAGATGTTGATCATTCGGTCTTCGAGAGGCTGCCTGAGCACTTCCAGCACCGTTCGCTTGAATTCGGGCAGCTCATCGAGGAAGAGCACGCCGTTGTGGGCCAGGGAGATCTCTCCCGGCTGCGGAACAGTTCCACCGCCGACCAAGGCGATGTCCGAAATTGTATGATGGGGACTGCGGAAGGGACGAATAGTCATCAGGGCCATATCTTTGGAAATCTTACCTGCTACGGAATGGATCTTGGTGGTTTCGAGCGCCTCCTGGAGGGTAAGCGGAGGGATAATGGTTGGAAGCCGCTTAGCCAACATGGTTTTTCCAGCCCCTGGAGGACCAATCATAATCAGATTATGCCCGCCGGCAGCCGCGATTTCGAGGGCACGCTTCACGTTTTCCTGTCCGCGTACATCGGCAAAATCTACCTCGTACCGGTTGGCCTGGTTCAAAAATTCCTGGCGGGTGTCCACAACCGTGGGATCGATGCTGTTGCCCTGGTTTAGAAAATTGATTACCTCGCTGAGTTGCTCCACTCCCAGGATATCCAGCTCACTTACCACTGCAGCTTCTCGGGCGTTGCTTTTGGGAAGGATAACCCCCTTGAAACCCTCTTCTCGGGCACGAATGGCAATAGGGAGCACGCCTTTCACCCGTTGGATCGTACCGTCCAGCGATAGCTCACCGATCATGAGGTAATCGCCCAGCCTTTCAGCGCTCAGCTGTTCCGATGCGGCCAATACACCAATGGCCAGGGGCAGGTCGTACGAGGCGCCTTCCTTCCGTATATCGGCAGGGGCCATATTCACCACGATACGCTTATTAGGGAATGCAAAACCGGCCGATTTCACGGCAGCTTCAATTCTCCTTTGACTTTCTTTTACAGCATTGTCGGGCAGTCCGACCAGAAAAAACCGGATGCCCTGACTTACCGTGACTTCAATCGTGACGGTGGTGGCATTGATACCATATACCGCCGATGCGTATGTTTTGATCAGCATAAAACAGGCCTTTATCTTTTTTCCTGTAAGAGATACCTGAACGATTTCTACAGAGTATCCACCTCAGTAAATTACACTCAGAAAAGTTATAAAAAATTTAATTCATATACGTTATTTCTGTTCCTTTTTTATAGCGTGAGACTATCAGAATTCAGGAATTTTCAACTGCAATATTTCCTAAAAGAGCCAGTTGTTTTGATTCTTAAAAATTTTTTTACCTTTGTTTCGTTATTTTACGAAATATTAATTATGGATTTAGAGAAGATTAAGGCATTTACAACTCAGCAGGAGAAAATGGCGCGTTATGCAAAGGCATTAGGGCACCCGGTACGGGTATTCATTATGGAATATCTTGCCAGAAATACAACGCGTTGCTGCTATAGTGGCGATATGGCTGAGGAGTTACCCATTGCCCGATCCACCCTGTCGCAGCACCTGAGCGAGCTGAAGGATGTCGGACTGATCCAGGGAGAGATCAATGCTCCTTATATCAAATACTGTATCAACAGGGAAAACTGGGAAGAGGCTAGCCGTCTGTTTAGCCATTTTTTCAGTCAACAGGGAATGATTTGATGTTAATGTAATTGGCTTGAAAGCGCCTGCTCATTCATTCAAAAATGACATATGGAAATAAAAATACTTGGAACTGGGTGTGCGCGTTGCAAGATGCTCGAAAAGATTACCCGTGAGGTGGTTAGCCAGAATGGGTTTGAGGTTGATATCGTACGGGTGGAAAACATCAGCGATATTATGAAATATGGGGTGATGTCCACTCCGGCTCTTGTGGTGAACGAAAAAGTAGAAATCAAAGGACGTGTGCCTTCAGCCGATGAAATAAAGCAGGTACTTTTGAAAGCGATGGAATGAAACGTCTGATGGGTAATTTATACTTCATCACCCGTAGCAAATTTGAAAGCAACGTTCCGGCAAACTAGTAACGCCGGGAAAAGAAAAGGACACAGTCTTTCTTTTTTCCTGCGCTGTTGGTTTTTTATGGGTTGTATTCCCAGTAAAAAATTTAAGATGGACAAACAAGGCTGCAGGGCATGGATGTACCCTAAAGGTCGTCATTGGAACTGAAAGTGCATTTCCGGCTGATATACAAACGACCTGAAATTATGATGGTTATGCCATTTTAAGTTCAAAATCAGCCCTTAGGGTCAAAGAATACCTGGAAGATACCCGGAATCCGGTTTACCGGCTCATCTGCATTGTTTTCGTTCATCCATCAGACAGAACCCGGGGCGGCTATGTAAACAAAAGAAAATCAATAAAATACAATCAATCATAAAAAATACTTGTCAAAATAGTTGCAAAGAGTAAAATACTGCCTTATATTTGTAAGCAAATACATACATACATATTTATATGATCGTGGAACGTAAAAGTACCGAGATTCGGCAGGAGCAGATCAAGCAGGCAGTATTGGATATCATTTTTTCCGATGGCCTGAAAAATCTTTCTACAAGAAACCTTGCCCGGCAGATTGGGATGAGTGAAGGAACGATATTCAGGCATTTTCCGACCAAGCAGGATATTATTTTATCCATCATAAAGGATGTTCAGGAAGAGTTTATCGGATCCTTGCGGTACATTGCCAATTCAAATAAGGAACCGGAACAGAGATTGCAAGAATTTATTTGCAAAACCGTTGAATATCTTTCCAATAAGAAGGGAATTACGATGCTTCTTTTTTCAGAGGCTTCCCATAATAACGATGTTATTTTGAAAAACAGCCTGATGCTGATTTTCAACAGCCAGAAAAACCTGGTAAGCAAAATTATTCTGGATGGAATTGCTATGGAAAAGTGGGACGGGGATATTCCGGTGGAGAATATCGCCATGTTGTATATGGGTATCCCCGTTTCGTTAAATATTGAATTAACCTTGAGCGCTGGCGAATTTCACGTAAATGATTTCTGCAACAAGATGTTTTCCCTAATGATCAAAATTTTAAAGAATTCATAGTTTTTTTTCTTATAAGCGAAGTAAGTACTTACGTAATATACTTAATAATATGAAAAAACATTATTTCATGCTGACTGGAGTAATGATCTGGCTGTTTTGCCCGGTAAATGCTCAAAAATTATTGTCACAGGCCGATACGTCTGTCAATAACAGGTTGATGATTACCGCATTCGACCTGAAACCTCAGGTACTCGCCCAAAGCGATTTGATGGTTAGGTTGAACCTAACCTTACCCGGGTATTTTAAAACCCGGAATCTTCTTACTGGTAAAATGGAGAAGTTGTCCGACAAGGTTGTGCTAAATGAAATGACTGCTGCTGCCACGGTTGATTACGGGCTAACGCCAAGGCTGACCCTATATGCACAGGTGCCGGTTTCGGATATTCATCATTATTCTCCCATGGGTGAAGTCAGCGGCAAAGGTTTCTCCGATATTGGAATTGGAGGATATTATAATCTGGCCGGGAACGTACTCAGTAAAAATGAATTTACAGCAAATCTCTCCCTGTTTCTGCCTACCGGGCAAAATAAAAATCTAACGCCGGCTGAGTATCCGCTGGGAATGGGAGTTGTAAGGGTTAAGGGGGCGCTTACAGGGCTATACCGCATGGCCAATTCAACGCTTTTGTATTCCGGGTATTATGAATTCCGGCCCAAAAACAGTTCCGGGGTTAACCTGGGGGATAATATGGGGTTAACCTTGATGAAGGAGAACTATTTCAATACTTCCTATGGGAATTTTGGTTTGGAGTATGGCGTTTTTTCTTCCTATACAATGTACGACAAAAAATCGGGGACAAAAATCATTCATTCTTCTGATTTTTCCGCAGGCGCTTTTGCAGGAGGTTTTTTTGAATACCTGAATAACTTATAC
>JAKAMP010000089.1 GCA_021812865.1 Bacteroidota bacterium
TTTGTCGATGGAATCGAGCAGGTCGCTGAGCCAGTTCTGGACAAATTCTTTCTGCATTTTCAACTGGCTGAGCTCTTCGTCCTGAACGGGCGTTTTCTCCAAATTGAGTTTCGGGGCTTCTCCCAGGAACAGGGCGCCTGAGCATAGGCCAAGGGTAAGGGATTGCCGGATGGCTTCTTTTCGGTTCATGGTAAGGTATGGTTAGTCGGTTAAGGGTTAGGTGATATGTTAAGACCTTTGAAAGAGGTCTTACCCTATCCTTTTTAATTGAAATGACTAGTGAATTTGCGATACCCAAAGTCACGGTTCCGGCCAAGGCAAAGAGAACGGGGAAGTTTCGATCGTAAAATACAAGCAGCCTACCTGGCTTTGATCACATAGGCCGATTCTTTTCCAGGCATCACGTCAAACACAACAAATTTCTTTGATCCTTCGGATGTGATGGATGAGTTTACGGTCTTTCCCCCTGCATATACATGTGCATTTTCCCAGTGTGCAGGCAGTTCCCTGCGGATGGTAACCGGAAGGTTGTATATCTCATGATCGAGGGTATCGGTAACGGTTATCTTCAGAGACTTGCGTTTAACGGCTGTTTCGCTTACCGAGAGTGCATTTCTTTCCCTGATGTATTTCACCGCATTCAGAAAGGTTGCCACCCAGTAATCATCGGGGTGTGCGCTCACAAAGGCCAGGTGGGCATTCAGTTCCTTCGACTGAAGGGGGGAATAGCCGCCGTCGTCGTCAATGCCATGGATCATGAACACGCACCAGCCGCCCTGGTCCTTTGCTTCTGAGACAATCTTGTTGAAATCGGCAGCAACCTTGAAAGGCCCTAATGAACCGGCTGTGAGGGCGCTGATCCGGTAAAAGTCCTGCGGGGTTGACTTTTCAATCATTCCGCTGCAAATACGCCCGGCGATATAGAACTTCCGCGTGATGTTCTCATCGGAAGGGGCACAGAAAGGGTAGGCTATGGTGAGGCAGCGGGCACGGGCAATCTTTGAATTGATAATGCTCTGGGATGTTTTCAGTTCATTCTCTTGTCCGGCGGGGCTCAGGGCATCGAGATGAGGATGTGAAACAGTATGACTTGCCACTTCATGTCCCCTGTCCGAAGCGGACTGCATACCTGCCCAGTCGGGTTGCCAGCTGATTACCGGGAACAGGGTTGCTTTGAAATTGTATTTGTCGAATATGGGTATAGCCACCGTGAGCTGCTTGGAGGTATTGTCATCGAAAGTATACGTAACCGCAGCTTTTTTGAACTGGTACCAGGTGGCAACTTCATATTTGGGGGCAACCTGTGAATAACCATTGCAGGAGGCTACAAACCATAATGCGGCAATTAGCGAGGCAGCATGGATTCTTATCGGGGAGCTGTGGTGAAACGACATAAATGTATGCTTTTGAATGAGAAAATTGATTACCAGTTATCTGTACGGAACGGACTGGCAGGCAGTCCCTCTTTGTTATACAGGTTTGCACCTTCAGGATTGTCGGCCCAGGCATATCGCACAGCAACAGGTTTTTTAACCTGGTCGCTCCATACAACCACTTTATTTCCTTCAATTTTGGCCTCGGCCCACACAAAATGCCTGTCTTCGCCTGCCAGCTGGAACCGGTTAAGCGTATTCCCACCTTTGGCAACGAGACCGGAACCTGTATGGGTGAAACTGAGAATAGCCCGGAGATGATTAATTTTCATGGAATGGTATATGGGTCCGGAGTACACCACCTTTTTATCCCCGTATGCCACTTTCATGGCGGCGAGCGCTAGTCGCTGTCCGACTTCCTTTTTTCTTAGCGGGTGAATATCGTTCCATTCGCCGAGATCGATCGCAACGGCCATTGCGGTATTGGGAACAGACAATGTCTGTAGTTGGGCTTCACGCAGCAATGCCCAGTCGCTTTCGGTGGGCACATTCTTCGCCTCCATATAGTTGGGGAGCTGTACATACAGGAACGGGAAATTCCCCTCATGCCAGTTCGCCCGCCAGTCGGTGATCAGTGTGGCAAAGAGCTCATGGTATTCTTTTGCCCTTTCTGCATTGGATTCGCCCTGGTACCAGATCACACCCCTGATGGTATAATTCATCAGGGGATGGATCATGGCATTGTATAATCCGCCCGGTTTCCATCTTATAAAAGTCTGTCCCGGAGCAGGCTCCATTTTTGCACCCAGCTTGAAATACCAGTCGCCCTTCAGGTCGATGATTTTATCCCCGGAAACGATTTCGTAAGGCTTATCCGGAATGAAGCCACCCCGCCCGGCATTGCTGATCACCCTCACCACGATGGTATTTTCTCCTTTCCTTAGCACACCTTCCGGAATCTCGTATCTCCGTGGGGGATACTGGTATGAAGTTGTGCCCACAAACATGCCATTCACAAATACCGAGTCTGCATCAACAATCCGCCCCATAAGGAGCTCAACACGTTTACCTGCCATTTCTGCCGGCACATCGAAGGTTCTTCTGAACCATACCACGCCGTTCACGGGTCCAAGGGGTGTATCGCCCCAGTATCCGGGCACTTTCATGGTTTGCCATCCTGTTATTGGAATACCGGGCTTGTACCATGGTCCAAGCGGGTTATGATATCCTTCATCATGCTTTCCGAGGGCAGTATACCAGTCTTTGGATTTTTGCCTGTCGCTGTATTCTATTTGCCTGATCAGTGCAGTATCTTTGAATTTCTGAAGTTCCTGGTAATAACCAGGGAATTTCTTCAGCGCTTCTTCGCTGATCCAGGCTTCAGCAGGCGATCCTCCCAGGCTGGCATTGATCAGTCCGATGGGCACATGATAGGTGGCATACAATTCCCTGGCAAAAAAGTACGACACTGCAGAGAAATTCATGATATTCTGCGGATTGGCTTCTTTCCAGGCCCCATAAGGCATATCGGGCATTTCTTTGTTGAAGTTATACCCTTCGGGCACAGTGAATAATCTTATGTCGGGATTTTCGGATGTGGCGATTACATTCCCGTAAAGCAGCCTCCCCCTCGCCATTGGCAGAACCCTATTAGACTGACCGGAACATACCCATACATCGCCCACCCTGATATCGTGCAGGGTGATGGTGTTTGCGGCCCGGATCACCATGTCGAAAGGTCCGCCTGCCGGCAAGTCCTTCATATGGATTTCCCACTCTCCTTTTGCGCTGGCATTAGCCTGGTAATTGACATTCCGGAATTCAAGGGTGATCTTTTCGCCCGGATTAGCCCAACCCCATATCCTGACATCGGCATTGCGCTGCAGTACCATGCCATCGCCGATCAGGCGGGGAAGCCTGACTTCGCCCCTGGCCGGGAAACAGAATAATACAAAGACCAGAAGCAGTGAACGGGTTATCTTTATTGTTCTCATCGCATTTCACATTGAACCCTTAAAGGTATAAAAATCATGATCTCCTGTGTATAAACGTCAAAATTTCAGGGGAAATATTCGCGATGATCAATCCTTTTCTTAGTTTTACTACTTATAAGAGTTAATTATACACTTAAAAAATATGGGTATGAAAAGTCTCCTGCCTGTTGCGTTAAGGCTTGTGCTGGTCCTATATTCCATGAACAGTTTTGGGCAATCTGCTTCTTTCAGCACCTTTATGAACCCGGTCATTCCCGGGGACCACTCCGACTGCACACTGACCCGCATTGGCAGGGATTTTTACAGCACGGGTTCATCCTTCAATCCTACGCCGGTAATTTACCACTCCACTGATCTCATTCACTGGGAGGCCATTGCCCAGCCTGTTTCGGCAGCCTGGTCCAATTATGGCGATTCGCCCGCGGGAGGATGCTGGGGCGGACAAATAGTGTTTTACAACGGGAAATACTGGGATTTCTTCGGGAGAGCGTTCATCATGTATTTTGTAACGGCCGACAAACCTGAGGGTCCGTGGAGCGGTCCCGTTAAAATGAACTGTCCGCCTTCCGTGCCGGGACTTGGAGCCGATAATTCCATTTTCATCGACAGCGACAGCACCTGGTATCTCCTGGTAAAGAATGGGCAGCCCAACAACTGGATCATTCAACTGGGCAAGGACGGGCAGCCTGCCGGGCAGATATACAACCTTACCTGGCTCAACCCGGCGCCATCCTATCCATACAGCTGGGCCGAGGGCCCGGTGATGTGGAAGCATAATGGTTTTTACTACTATTCTTTCGCGCTCAATGTGGCGGGTGGTCAGAAAGTCATGCGCAGCCGCACGCTGACAGGCGATTCGGCCGCATGGACCTTCCTGGGCGATTTGTTCAACGAGAATGATCCCTATAAACCGCTGTCGCTGTTCCAGGGACCGAACCACAGTTCTGCTGCCGTAATGCTCGACGACAGCACCAGCTGGGTGATGCATCCTGTTTGGCGAAGGGCCAACAATAACGAGTGGTACGGGCAGGGCAGGCAGGGACTGGTTAACCAGGTTCACTACGATGCAAACAACAAGCCTGTTGCCGATTATCCGGTGAATTCGCCGAAGACCGCGCCCAGGCTACCCTCGTCGGGAATTCCCTGGATGGTTCCCAAAAGCGATTATTTCGAGAGCGCCAGGCTGAACCCCGAATGGTCATTCCTGGGGTACACCCCGCTGGCCACATGGTCGCTCACCGAACGCCCCGGCTGGCTGAGGCTGAAACCAAGAAGTAATTCTACCAATACGGTGATCAAAACCGATGCAGAGCATAATTATTCGCTCATCGCAAGGCTCGATTTCAATGCCACCGCCCCGGGCGATGAAGCCGGCATCCGCATTATCAACGGGATGCAGAACCTTTATGTGAAATTGTGCAGTACTGCAGACAGTACGGGACAGAAGGCCATCTCCTTCAGCTTCGACAAAACGCGCTATCTCACAATCAATACCATTGGCAGTACCCTTTGGTTGAAGTTAGTCAGGGTGAATCATTCAGTTACAGCATTTTTCAGCGGCAACGGTATACACTGGACACAGCTTGGGAATGCCATCAATGTGGCATCGCTCGATTCGTACCAGAAGGATTACAACGGCTGGTGCGGCAACCGGCAGGGACTGTATGTGCAGAACCGGCAGGCCGATTTCGACCTGTACCTTTACCGGGATGCCTATACGCCTATACTGGCCGAATGTCCGGCTAACCAATACGGAACAACCCGGTCGTACCCGGTGGGCGGTATCAGCGTGCTCGATGATATACACAACAACGACTGGGCGCTGTACGCCGGTGTTGAGTTCGATGATGGTTCATACGGAACCCTGACCGATTCAGTTGTCTTTACAGCTTCAAGCGGAACATCGGGCGGAACCGTTGAATTGTGGCTCGATTCGCTCGACACAGGCACCAAAATCGGTAGCTGCATTATTCCTTCCACAGGTAGCTGGAGCATTTTCAAAAATTTCAGTGCGAAAGTGGATCATATCACCGGTAGGCACGATGTTTACCTGAAATTCACAGGAACAGGCAGCTCCAAGCTTTTCATGCTGAAATGGATGAATTTTATTTCCAAAAAGGCGCCGGAATTTACCTCTGCAGAAACCATCGATTCACTCACCCTACGGGTTAAGGTTAGTCTGTCTGTTTTGGAACCAGGCCTGCCATGCGAATTTTCCATCATACGCAACGACACGGATAGCATTCCGGTAACTGCTGTCATTTTATCTCCGGCAGATTCTTCGGAGATCATCCTTACGTTGGGCAGTCCGCTCAGGCCGGGCGACCGGATTTCGGTTTCCTATGTTCAGGGAAATATCCTGTCGTACGAAGGAATGGAATTGCTTCCTTTTACCGGGGATGTTACCAATAGCCTGGTGGCCGACTATGTGCCGGTTCGGGGCTACCAGTGCGGGTTGAAATTATTTCCCAATCCATGCGGGCAGGAGCTTACCATTGCATGGGAGCCTGGTTTTAATAAGATGCTGATTTGCAACATGCAGGGCAGGGTGGTTCAGGAAAAATCATTCCGGCCGGAGCTGAAAGAAACCACCCAGGTGCTGCGAATACCTGGAGGAGCATACCTTGTTCAACTTCAAAACGACCAGGCGCATATTTCTTCGAAACTGCAAGTGAAATAGGCATTCAGCGTGTGTTGCGACGGAATTTATTTCCTTATTTCCCGAAGTACCTTTCAGCAAAAGCAATGAAGCTGGGCCAATTGGGGTCGGTTGTATGGCCTCCTTCATGGGCCCTGAAGGCGATATCGCCGTTGGTAATGCCGGTAGTGATTGGTGGATACTGATCAGTACCCAGGCCTTTCTTTCCCAAAAGTTCATAAACAGGTCCGGCATGCACTGCTGCCAGGAACATTCCCCGGGAGTCGACCCACTGTCCTTCCACATTGGGTGATCCTGAACTGATAAACACAGGTCGTGGGGCACAGAGGGCGATGAGTTCATGAGCATCGACGGGCAGGTCGTTTGGCTTGAGGGGACCGGCATAGCGGATAAAGTTGCCGGCAAACCAATGGTATTCGCCGGATGAGGCCAGGTTTTCGACCTGTTCGCCCAGGTTGCGCCTTAGAATCTTTGCCCCGCCGGCGCCCGATGATCCGATAAACCCTATAGCAAACCTGGGATCGTATGCCATGGTAACGAGGGCTGCCTTTCCATACCGTGAGAGGCCTTCAATACCCACTTTTTTTGTATCGACCGAACGATCGGTTTCGAAGTAATCCAGGGCCCTTGAGGCTCCCCACGCCCATGCCCTAAGCGTTCCCCAGTCGTCGGGCTTACGCGGCTCACCTTTATTCACTAAACCAATGATGCCCTGGGTGAGGCCTGCCCCATTGTCGGCCTGGTAGCTTGTAGGAATGATCTCGGCAAATCCCCATCCCTTTTCGAGCAATAACTGCTTCCAACTGGGTGTCTTTGGGGTGCCGGGGGGAGGACTGGGCATCCGGAAGCCTTTCGGAAACCTGAAGCCGAATTCCATTATCACCGGCACGGGCCTGGTGATGTTAGCCGGGGTGGTGAGACTGAGCTCAATATTCACCGTTATGGCAGGATAGGCTGAATTGTCCACATGGCCGATCAACTGCTTGGTAATGGCCGGGATGCCTTCCACCGTATCGGGAGTGACCGAGACCACTACCCAATGCACTGGGGGCAAGTTTGCAGGCACTCGGCCGTATATTTCCCTGTCGAACATTTCCACGATCTCGGGTCTGCGCTTGTTCCACCATGTTTTTGCGTCCTTCACCGGCTGGCCGTTATTCAGTACCAGCGGATCGGGCAGGGAGGTATAGGTAGTGGCTTTCGATTCATCTGTATTGGCTGCGTCGGGCGCGCTGGGATTACCAGAGGGACCTGGGCGGGTGGACTCGATATGAAGCTGCTGCAGCATCTGTTTGTAATCGGCATCATTCAGTTTGTTGATGCTGTCCATGGACCTGCGGTTAAACTGGGCCTGTGAGAAGGTGCAGAGGAGGACAGCAATGGGAAGGAGAAAGAGTTTTTTCATGTTCACCCTAATCAATCGGTTTATGGTTCAAATATAATATACATTTGACAATGTTCTATCGCGTACCTTGCGGCATCTGGGCTAAAGCATATGTTATCTGCCTCAGCGATAAATCTGTCCCGCCAGTTGTTTGAATGGTTCCACCAACTCATTCTCATTTCTGAACAGGCGTATGCAGTTCATCAGCGCCCTTGAATCATGGTAATTGGCTTTCCAGATGGAGGCCTTGGGAGCTGTGCGTGCTTCGGGATTTTCTTCCAGCCCACTGATGTACCACCCGCCATGTTCCTTATCTATCAGGAAAGAATCAATTTCCTGCCATTGTTTCAGAAATGCTTCCGGATATTTATTATCGGAAGGGAATATCTTCGACATCAGCAGGAGGGAATTCAGGCCTTCGGCTTCCACCCACCAGGATTTCTCCCGGTCGATGATGGTGATGGTGTCTCTTCCCGGGAAGTAGTAGCCTTCATAAAAGAACCCACCATGTTTAAGATCAAAACCGGTGGCAAGGGCATGATCCACCAGGCTCCTGGCAATACGCAGGGTAAGGGTGTCCTGCGAAAGGCCCAATGCATGGGAAGCTTCGAGCATGAGGTAAGCGGTTTCAATGTCGTGACCAAACGACACATGATCAAATTCCTTGTTCCGGAGGATGGTTTGTGTACCAGAATCCCTGTACGATACGGGTTTCCAGTGGACGGAAAAATACAGGGTAAGGTATCCCTTTCTGCCGGCAAATGTATCGCGAACGAGGGTGAGCATTTCATGCAGGCGGGTTCTCACAAGGGAATCGGGCCATACTTTGTAGAGTTCGGTAAAAGATTCGAGCAAGTGAATGGAGGAGTTGTAATCTTTCCAATGGTTCACAGGAGAGTCGGGTCGCTTTTTCGAAGGTTTGACCTTCATCAGCCAGGTTCCATCGCGTTCGAGGGGATCCATATATCCGCCATATTTCTTGTCATGGCTGAATTTTTCGAGCCACAGGAAAGTCCTCTTTGCATAGCCCAGGGCAGAAGTATCGCGGGTAAGCCGGTAATAGGAAACCAGGGCATAGATGGCAAAAGAATTCCCATAGGCTCTTTTCTCGTCCCGGTACGATTCGTCGATATATCCGCCATTCCTGGAGCGCAGGTTGAAGAACCCACCATACACCTTGTCCCACATATGGTCTCTGAGGAACAGAAATCCATGTCTGGCGTATTTCGTATAACTGGTATCGTGATTGAACATAGCTGCCTGGGAGCTGGTCCACACCTGGCGTGTCTGGGAAA
>JAKAMP010000090.1 GCA_021812865.1 Bacteroidota bacterium
ATAGGCGCCGGTGCATCGATAGTTTGTCCGCCCGACAGCCTGGCTCCTGTCCAGAAATCATACCAACCTGCTGCCTGAGGAAGATATACCTTACGCGTTTTCACTGCAGGGCCATTGGTCTCCATGCTGTACATGCGCTCGGTAACCGGGTTCACCAGGAATGCCGGGCCAAACATGTATTGATCGGGAATATTCCTCACATTCACGTCATTGCTGAAATCAAAGGCCAATGAACGCATGATGGTATAGCCTTCTTTAGTCACCTTCCATGCCAGCGAATAAATATAGGGCATCAAACGATAGCGTAGGTTGTCATATTTCAGCAGTACAGCCTTGGTCTTATCATCCCAATTGGAAGAGAACAATGCACGTTCACCCTTCCCGTGAATTCTGAAGATAGGCGAGAAGGTGCCAAACTGGAACCAGCGGGTGAAAAGTTCGCGGTTATCGGGTGTGGACCAGTCGGGCGGCATCCAGTGAAAATGATACCCGCCGATATCGGAGGTCCAGTAAGGAATACCCGATGCACAGGCATTGATGCCCTGGGGAACCTGGCTTTTGAATGCCCTCCAGGTACAGGTGATGTCTGACGACCAGAGCGTGGTTGAATTCCTCTGCTGACCGGCAAAGGCTTGCCTGATGAGGAAGAAAGCACGCTTGCCGGGGATATCTTTACGCCAGTTCGTGTACAGGCCAGTGGAATGCATGAGCGAATATGTATTGAAATAATCAATGCCCCTGCCAATGGCAAAATTGCACTGGCGACGGAGGTCAAGACGAGTACCATTATCGGGTTCGCACTGGTCAACCCACCATGCATCCCAACCATCAGGCGCAATGAGGCTGTCTTTAGCCTGGCGCCAGTATATATTGCGCGCTTTCTCACTGTGCGCATCATAGTAATTATCCAGGGTATGCGTCATCACGTTGTCCCAGTCGATGGTGGTCAAACAACCTGAATCGGCCAGCTCCTTGTAATTCCTCGTGCCTTTTGCAAACACAGGCCATATCGATATCATTCCATGAATATTGGCATTGTGCAGAGCATCAACCATGGCTTTCGGATTGGGGTACCTTTCCGGCCACATCACATGTGAACCAATCACGTCGGGCTCCCAATAAAACCAGTCCTGCACAATGCAATCCACAGGAATATGATTGTTGCGATATCCATCCTTAACCGATAGTACTTCGGCCTGGCTCTTGTAGCGGTCTTGCGACTGGAAAAGTCCAAAGCTCCATTTGGGAAACATTGGCGCTTCCCCGGTTGCTTCACGGTAAAGTGCAATAATCCGGTCAAAATCGGGACCATAGAAGAAATAATAGTCTACCATCGTTCCGCTCTCCGAAACATATTTGAAGGAAGTGCTATTATTCTCTGCCCCGTAATACTGTGAAGCTGCATAATTATCCCACAACAGGCCATATCCCCTGGTGGAAAGCAGCACGGGAATTGCGCCGGTCATATAACGGATGGCCATATCCTGATTTCTTCCCTTGTAGTTGATCGACAGGGTATCTTCTGGATGACAGCCCAGACCGTACAGGGCTTCATCGGCAGGCGATAAATACTGAGAGGAACAGGTATAGGTATTTATGCCGGCAACCGTAGCAGGAACTACCTGCTTCGCGTTCTTTTCCGATTCTGCGAGAATCACATGGTCATTCAGGTCAGTGAATTTTACAGATTCGGTGGATTTTTTAATCACAACCTTGAGTTTCGCAGTAGTGAGAATGATATCTCCCTTCTTTTCAGAAACCGTAAAGGAGGGTGTCGTGGAAAAGCGGTTGCTGATCACCAGGGATTGCTTCTGATCCAGGGAAGGAAGGGAAGTGTACTGCACTTCCACCATGTCGTCCTTACAGATTCTAATCTTCATGTATCCCTTGTTCAGCTTGAACTCTACTCCGTCTGCAACTTTTTTATAAGAAGACACGGAAGCAGAAGCCGGCTGAATTTCTGCTAGGATAAAGCAGAAAGAGAGAAATGCAGCAAAAATAATGCGCTTGGCAAGTATTTTCATTTTGCAGGTATTTTTATGTTAGGCTAAACAAAGTAACAATGAGTTTTTAAATTTACAAACCCGTTTGGAATGAATTCCAGCTCAGGTAAACCGGAAAATATTTGTTTCCGAACCTATGCATCTGTAATTCTGGTTATGGAAATAAAAAATCGTGCACGGGAAAAATTCATGTGCACGATTGAAACCCTATCGTGGCATAACTTTTGATGACAGGCTGTTCAGCAATTCCTATTCCTTAAACTCACTTTGGATCAGGAACCCGTATTGCCAAGTATCATGGAATCCTCACAGTACAACTGCTGCACCATACTCATCTCACATAAATCCAAGCATCCTTATTCACTTCGTTCCTGAAATTGCCCAATTGGTTCAACGCTTCCCGAACGGAAGAAAAGGCATTCACCGATACCATCTGGAAATCCCTGAGATTAACGATTTTGGCCGGATAACCCTTGCCTGTCATTTGCTTCAGGTAACTGTCGGCATTCCCGGGTACCTTGAATGCTCCCACAATAATGTAGTACCTGTTTAACTGGCTTTGGCAGGATGCCTGGATCGAATCGATCTTCGCCTGGGATTCCTTTTTCATCTGCTCGATCTCCTTGTCATGGGCTACCTGTTCAGTCTTAAGCATGCTGTCCAGTTTCGCATTATTTCTGGCAAGCTCCGTATTCCCCTTGGAGAAGAATTTACAGCCGGTCAGGGCAACACCGAATACCAGCAGCAAAATGATTAATTTTTTCATAGTGTCAGGTTTAGATATGTAAATGTAACAAAAAATAAAAATATCTAACCTTCAGTCAAACAGGAGTTATGAACGGGTAACATCATTTGCGGACGAATATGCAGGCCGAGCCTAGCTGAAAAGACTCAGGCGGTATTTACTACCTTCCTCTTGATCAGCACATAAACCATACCCCTGAAGGGGTGACGAAGCATCATTCGCGGACCTGAATAACGCATGATGTTCCTGATGGCCTCACGCATGGATGGCTTGTAGCAGTGTATATGGCAGGATGCACACACCGGTTTGCCGGGCAACAATACGCAATTTTTGATCCGGCTTGATGCATAGCCCTTTAATCCTTTACATTCTTCGCATAAACCATCCGTATGATGATGCTTCCTGCAGTAATATGCTATCATCAGCGATACAGTCGACTGCTCAAATTTTACCCGGTCGAAATGAATTTTCATCCTAACATTCCTTGTTTTTAATCATGACCAGCAGCATCTTGAAGGGCTGCACAGCTTTTACGGCATGCGGAATATTTGCCGGCATAACGATGAATTCGCCTGCATGTAACAGGTGGGGTGTTCCCCCGATAGCAACTTCCCCTTCTCCTTCCAGTACTAACACTGAAGCATCAAAAGGGGCTGAATGCTCACTCAGGCCCTGGTCCTTATCGAATGAAAACAATGTGAGGTTCCCATTTTCTCCTTTCTGCAGGATCTTACTCACAATGGAACCGTTCGCGTATTCAATCTCATGGGCGAGATTCATTACTTTGCCTTTATTTTCAGGAATCGCCATATAATTCATTTTTTTGAAAATCTATTGTTAAGATTAATTCTTGTATCCCGATCAGGTCCACTCTTCCGACAGCACTTCACCTTTTACCGAAACCACCACCTTTTTTACCGGCACCTTTCTGCCCGCATGGGCAAGAGCCGTTTTCACAAGTTGCAGCAGACCTCCGCAGCAGGGCACTTCCATCATCATTACCGTGAGCGTGTTTACCCTGGCTTCATCAATCAGTCTTACAAGCTTTTCAGTATAAATATCCTTGTTCGAATCGAGTTTGGGACAGGCAATGGCAAGTTTCTTCCCCGCAAGCCATGAAGAATGAAAATTTCCCATGGCATAACCCACACAATCTGCACATAACAAAAGATCTGCGTTCATGAAATGAGATGCAACAGGATTGATGAGGTGCATCTGAACCGGCCAGTGAGTAAGCCGGCTATCAACAGGGTTTACAGATATAGTTCGGCTCTCTTCTGCGGGTCCTTCAGGTCTGAAAGCATAAGAACGGCTTCCAGGACAGGCTTGTACATGGCTAACGGAGGATTGCATAGACATATATTCCAACGCTGGCTTTATATCCATCAGCCTGTCGGGATCAAAACCGAGCAGTTCACGTTTCCCCCGAAGAAAAGTCATCGCTTGTCCCTCCAGTTCATATTCCTTATGCTCCCTCAGGTGCAGCAGGTGAGCTTTTATTACGTTCTTCCCTTTCTTTATCATCTCCTGCATCACCTTAATTTCATCGTACGGCATGGCTTCCCTTTTTTCTATGGATAATGCGCCTTCCGGACAATGGCCCAGACAGGCGCCAAGACCATCGCACATCAGGTCACTGATCAAAACTGCCTTCCCATCTATCACCTGAAGCGCCCCCTCGTGACAACCCGGGATACATGCACCACATCCGTTGCACTTGTCTTCTTCAATCCTTATCACATCCCTCAACATAAACAATTGAATAACTGGTATGTAAATTAAAATTTAATTAAAGCATTTAAGTACTCTAATGTATATTATAGAAAATAAAAAAGCAAAAAGCATGCATTTCTTCAAACGGTTTACAAAAACATATCGAGTGTCTGGCCGTCGAGGTAATCTTTGAATTCCCCGGTCATTCTTCCCGTAATGTTATTGATGATGCATTTGTCGAACGGGCAGACCGGTTTATCCAGCGGGCAATCGGTAATTACAATTTTTCCTTCGATGGTCTCGTAAATTTCAAGCAGAGAAATATCCCTGGCAGGTTTTTTCAGGAAGAAGCCGCCTCCCGGTCCCCGGTGTGAACCAAGAAACCCGGCTTTTACCAGCCTCTGTAACACTTTGGCAACATGATGTTTCGAAGAATCGATCTTCTCTGCTACATCCAGAACATTCAGTCCATTCTCCGATTTCGCGATCAGTACAAGTCCGTGCAATCCAATGGATGAAGCCTCAGATAAGGTGAACAAACGTGACATTTTCAATTTTTTTGCTCACCTGCAAAATTATGACTTATTTTGGTAATTCAATTACCTAAATACTGAAATACATAATTTATACAGATTCTAAGCTTCTTTTAAACGGCTTTCAGTCACCTCCAGATCCTCCCGGTACGCCTCCGGAATCTTTCCACTGAAAGGCGTGCGGCCATCCGGATCCGTCATTGGCCGGTACAGAGGTATGGCAAACATTGCATGCCGATTGATGTTCGGGGTTCAGACCTGCATGTACCTCCGTGAAATCAGATGGACTACCGCCTCCTCGGGAACTGGAATGACAAACACCACAACTACCAATCGTTTTGGCTTTGCCCATGTACTGAATAGCTTGGTAATTATCGGAATTCTCGCGCGATGGCACCATGGCATGCGGGCTGCCATGACAGGCAGTGCAATACATATTTCCATGCCCTCGCGAATTCCGGTACAGTTCCATACCTGTATTCACCCCTGAAACATTGGTATGACAAGTTGCGCACTGTGGTTCTCCAGACCAGGGCGTGCGTCCGGTGGTGATGCTGGAAGCTACATTCGACATACTTCCGTGGCAGGTGGTACAGTTACCATCCGTTGCTGTATGGGCCAGGCTGCGGCTGCACTTTGTGGTATTCCCGGGATGACAATCATAACAGGTGATCCCCTGTCGGTTTGCATGTGAGCTATGAATGGCTTCCGAAAGATACTTCACTCCGGCTGAGGTTCCGCCAAGCGCCGGGTCACCATGACAACTGGAACATAACACCGGCTCACTGTTGACAAGGTTCGTGCCATGCATGGCATCATGCTTGACAAGTATATCGTTGAAGGCGTTTGCCCCATGACACTTTCCACAGTTAATTTCATCTGAGGTGGGTACTGTGGCCTCTGTTTTGATCAGAACATTGCCGGCAAGATCCTTGACCACCACCTCTGCGACCTGGTAAGGATTCCATTGGTTGTTGTCATCAACCGGAGTGACAGGAATGCCTTTTGCAATATAGTGATCTCCTTCCAGTACCATTTCCCCTGAAAGGGAATTGCCCATCAGTCCAGTATTTTGAGGTAAACTGCTGAATCCGAAAATGCGCCCGAACAATGATACGGCATGATCCCAGAACCCACTGTATTTGCGCTTCCCATATGAATAGGTGTTATTGATCACCCTGTATTCCACACGGATTCCAGACTTCACAATCTCAGGGTTTTCTGCACGCTTTACCACCTGCGCCATGAGCGTATTGTATGGCGGCAATATAACAGCTGTATCGTAGGAAGGGTTCAGACAGTGCATTCCCAGGTCGTTCCAGGCAAATACCACATACGAACCATTGGCTCCCTTTATGTTCGAACTCCCGGCAGAATCTTTTTCCCTTGTACAGGCATAAATAAGCAGAGCCAGCAGGATAGCAGGCGGAACAAATAACCATAGCTTTTTCATCTTGCAGTTCTTTCAGGGTTTATAGCTCTTTAACGGCGCTTAATAAAATTTGTTTTGTCGTTTCCTTCCTTTTTTATTATTCAGGTTCCTGATTACCTTAATTGTTGATTATTAACCGGATATTGACTATCCGGATCGGCAATGAGCCTGAAATGCCACCAAACATATGGGTATATGCAGCGTTTTGTTAACTTTGTTTATCAACCTAACATGTTATGGTGAATCTGCAATGCAAGTACCTGGGACTTGATCTGAAAAATCCCCTTATTGTTGGGAGTTCCGGGCTGACCGACTCGGTTAAACTAATCCGCCAGCTGGAAGAGAATGGTGCCGGAGCGGTTGTGTTGAAATCACTTTTTGAAGAGGAAATCCTTCTGGAGCTGAAAGCGAACATGAGCCGTATGACCTCCGAAAGTTTCCTATACCCGGAAACAGTTGAATACTACGAAGAACACGACACCATAAGGGAAAGCACCGATCATTACCTCGAACTGATACGGCAAAGCAGGAAAGCGGCCAATTTACCGGTCATTGCCAGCATCAACTGCATGACAGCCAGCCAATGGACCTATTTTCCGAAGCTGATACAGGAAGCCGGCGCAGATGCACTGGAACTCAACCTTTTTATTCTGCCCTCCGATTTCAAACGTACGGCCGCGGAAAACGAAAAACTATATTTTGATATCATAAAGGAAATCCGCCAATCCATCCAAATTCCCATTGCACTGAAGGTGAGTTTTTACTTTTCTAACCTGGCCGCTTTCCTGAAAAAGCTTTCCGAAACAGGAATCCAGGGATTGGTTCTTTTTAATCGCTTCTATAATCCCGATATCGACATTGATAAGCTTGAAGTGGTTTCCTCTCAGGTGATGAGCCATCCGGCCGATATATCCCTCTCCCTCCGGTGGATCGCTATAATGGCCGGGAAGGTGAATTGTGACCTGGCGGCTACCACAGGCATTCACGACGGGGCTGCTATGATCAAGCAGATTCTGGCCGGGGCAAAGGCAGTGGAAGTAGCCTCTGCCCTGTATATCAACGGACCGGAGTACATCCAGAACATGCTTTCTGAATTGCAGCAATGGATGGAAAGCAAAGGCTATTCAAGCATTGACGAGTTCAGGGGACTCATGAGCCAGGGTATGAGCCAGAACGCGGCAGCCTATGAACGCGTTCAATTTATGCGCTATTTCAGGGGATTTCAGAAGCCAAATTTCTTCAACGATTAGAACCGTTTTCTTCCTGGCCAGGTGAATAAGGAGTATTGCCGGAAAATTCAGCAGACGCGTCGATTCTGGTATATCCTGCAAAAAATAACCACGGATGAAAGAAATCCTCACCCCAGCATTCATTGAAGCGGCCCGCGATTATTTCTGGCTGCAGGAGAAGGATTATCCTCAGAGACTGTTTTTCAAAGTTGTATGCGACCGGTACCGCATGGATAGTATCCAGAGGGTAATCATTTACCGGGGCATATTCCCCTCCGTGGAAAATAAAGCCCGCCTGAAAAGACAAACCACTTCGGCTGAGGGAATGAACCTGGTGGTCGATACCACCAACGTGGTCTTCAGACTGAACAACTACCTTTGCGGCAGACCGGTATTTCTCTGCACCGATGGACTGCTAAGGGATGCCGGGGATGCTTTCGGCAAGCAGTTCCCGGATGACATTCACAAACGATCCATTCATCTGCTGATCGCATATATGAAACAACTGGGGGTCAGATCGGCACACTGCCTGATAGACCAGCCTGCCGACGGAAGCGAAATGATTCAGCAGGAACTGGAAACAGCCGCCCCGGAATTCGGGTACCCTCTGGTTATTGAATCTACTTATCCGGCAGACCGTAAAATGAACGGATCATCCCCGTGCATTATCGCTACAGCCGATTCGGAGGTCATTGACCACCTGCCATGCCCCTGCATAGACCTTCCCAGGATAATCCTGGAGAAAGAATTTTCCCCTGCTTTTCTTTCTATTCCTGAAATTCTTGGAACTCCAACGATCATCCTTTAGCTCCAGAATACCAGCAATAGTTATACATATCTATCACTTTATTCGCTGAATCTTCCTGAGAATTACCCTTCCCTTTAACAAGGTTGTAACAGCTTTGTATTGAGTTACGACTGATTGAGTTTTCCCAGTCCTCCCCAAACCCAATTTCATCATAACACCATTATTTTCTAAGGAATGATGGAACACCCGTTGTTGAACTAAAT
>JAKAMP010000091.1 GCA_021812865.1 Bacteroidota bacterium
TCCTCAGTGCGACCCCAGCGCACATCACTGGCAATGTTCACCACGGGTGAGAGAATCTGCCTGATCCCTCTTGTTCTGCATTCCAGGGCAATGGCATGAGATACCTGGTGCATCAGGGCAGTGTCCCAGGTGGCGGCAAGTGCAATGGACTGGGGGAAGGCAGTGGCTCCCTGCCTTACCAGTCCATGTAAAGCTTCATCGAACGGTATAACCGGAATACCCAGTCGGCTTTCCTTTATAAAGAACCTCTGAATTTCATTGATTTTTTCTGCGGCTTCAACCGCCGAAGAACCTGACGCATAGTTCAGCATCTGTCCGGCAGCGTTCCCGCTCTGGCCCACGGTGCTCACCTGAAGTCCGAATATTCCGGTTTTGAATTTGTCCTTGTCAGGGCCCAGGTCGCCCGGGATCATAAACATCTGCCAGAACTTCTCTTCAGGGGTCATGCGCGACAATAAGTCGTTCACCCTTTCCTGCACCGGGAGTTCCGGGTTTTTGTAGGGCTGGGCTTCCAACCGGAGCGATGCAGCGAATATCAGGCACAATAATATGATGGAACGCATATACATGATATTTTACTTTCCAGGGGGTGAATACGAATGAATTTACAATCGTCTGCTCTTGTTGATCCTTCCTTTGAATTTGCTCACGCCGTCCATCAGCACTTCCACCACAATTCTCCCCTTGGGCAGGTTGCCCAGGTTGTAGGTGTATGACCCACGTTTGATGTGATGATATTCATGCTTTTCCCAGGTGGTGCCGTCGACAGTAATCAGTACGGTCATTTCACTGAACTTGTTCGAGACAACGGTTAGCTCCGTATTGTCTTTCACTAAGCGGGGATACAATGAAAACCCATATTGTGCCTTGGTGGTATCGGTTACAAAGCTGGAAGAAGCAAGGAAGCTTAGCTTTTCGCCATCGCCGCAATCGCTTTCGAAGGAATGAATGAGGTTACCGTCCATATCGAACATTCGCAGATACCCATCGCCGTTTTGCGGCTCGGCCCAGAATTCAAGTCCATCGCCGGCAGTATCAGTGAGACACAGGTCGTATTGCCCTTCCTTCAGTCGGATTGTATCGGTATAAAGGGTATTCGGCTCAAGACTGGCCGGGTACCTGCAAAACAGGGTATCCGAGTTATTGCCCAGGAGAAATACGGTGTTGTCCTTAGGCCGGTTATTGGTTCTGAACTGCAGAATGAAATTCGTAGGATAGGTATCTGGGCAAACAAAGGTGGTGGTGAGCTCGTTGTCGCCCATCCAGGCATCCTTCTTTCCGTTAGGCTTGGTAAGGGTCACCGTGAAATGGTTCTCTCCCTTCTTCTCCTGGATTGTTCCGGGGATAACAATCTCGGCTGTCTGGTCGAATTTCAGGTCGCCCTTCCAGTGAAACTTCTGTTTCGGAAATCCATCGGTACCATAGGTAATGATTACCGAATGGAGGTTTTCCGAACCCAGGTTGCGAATAATGAAATGGGGATTGAAGTTGGCCGGGTTGAGCCGCGAGAACTGCTGTTCGTTATTGGGAACCACTACCTGGTCAATGGCCACATCCACTTTATTTACCGGTTTGGAATAGAGAAAAAGGTAGGAGGAAATATTTTCAAAGGCATTCATGTTATCGGTAGCCGTATAGGGCTCAATGGCAATGGATGCCGTATGAGGACCGGGTTTTGTCCACACATCGATCACGTCGGGAACCTGCAGATCGCCCGGACACCAGTATGCGCGGTCGTATACCCACGTTCCTCCCTGCGGGTAAAGGGGATTGTTTCCACAGTCTTTCCACATATTCCGGTGATCAACCACCTGTTGGTCAATAGAAAGATCTCTCCAGCGTGAACAGAACTCACTGCAGCCCTTGGGTTTGTCCATTCCGTGACCGGTGTGCTGGATCCGGATGCGGCTGATGGCCGTATTGGGGCCAGCTTCATAGCTTACCGGGCGAAGCGAATCGGCAATGTTGTACTTTGGATCGCCATACTTATAGCTGCCATTCCAGAGCGGTACTATGCCAAGGAAATTCACTGCCGGCGGACCGGAGATGATTTCAAAATCAATGGTCAGGGCCCAGCCCACCTTGGTGTCTTCGTATCCCGAATGATTGTATTCCACTTCAACGCTGTCGCGCAGGAACGGTGCGAAATCTGTGACGTCAACTTCCCATTTCCAGCTCCAGCCCTTGCCATAAATGCTGCCATAGGGAGTAAGCATACGTCCCAGTTCGTAATTCAGCGATTTGCCGTTTGCACCTCCCTGGCGTCGCAAGGTGATGTGATCAAGATAATCCCAGTGAGCAGTGAGCAGGCTGTCGGGGCTGCCCAGTGTGACATTCATCACAATTTTCCTTATAGGAAAGGAGGTCGCGGGAAAAACGCCCCAGCCAAAATAAGGATGGTTGCCTGTTGAAGGGTTGGTTACAATGGTTTTGCGATTGAATGGCGTCACATGCAGCACAACAGGTTTCTGTGCGAAACCATTCACCGCTGCCAGGGTCAGTAAAATCATCAAAAATCGTCTCATATTCCTATACTGTTTATTCGTAAAAATTGCTTCCTGAATATCTGAATTTGTCTGTTTTTGTCGGTTCGCAGATGGAAGGCACAGATTCACTGATATATCTTATGTGATGAAGCCCGTTCAAGTTTTAAGACTGAGGCAAAATACAAAGATAGTTTCCGCCTGAAAGGAACCAAGCAAGAAAGGCATTTCCGGCTGAAAAACATGTATCTGGCCGAACCGTTCAACCATGAATTTCAGTTGCAAGGCAAATATTCATTGCGAGTTTCCCGGTGCCTTGTTCTCAAAGTATCATCCGATTAAAATCTTATTACCTTTGCTGAAATTCTAATTGACTGTTCATGAAAGTTTTCAAATTTGGCGGCGCTTCGGTAAAAAGCGCTGAAGCCGTGAAGAACCTGACCCAGATCATGAAGGGGTATAATGAAAATATCCTGGTTGTGGTTTCGGCTATGGGCAAAACCACTAATGCACTCGAGGAGATTGCACGGCTGTTCTTCAGCGAAAAAAGTACCGCCGAGAATTACAAGGCGCTGAAAGATTATCATTATGGCATTGTTCAGGAGCTGTTCCCCGATAAATCCAATCATGTATACACCGAAATGGAGCTGGTATTTGAAGAACTGCTTTCCGTTCTTAAGAAACAGCCCTCGCTGAGTTTCGATTTCGATTACGATCAGATTGTATCTTTCGGGGAAATTATCTCCACGAGAATCGTGGCTGCATACCTCAATACCAGCGGCATCAAGGTGAAATTTACCGATATTCGCAAGTACCTGAAAACCGACAATACATACCGCGAAGCCCGCATCGACTGGGAGCTCTCCACCGGCCTCGTGCGGAAAGCCTTTGGTTTTTCTGACGAGAAAATATATGTCACCCAGGGATTCATCGGTTCCACCATCAACAATCTTTCCACTACCCTGGGCCGGGAAGGATCCGATTATTCCGCAGCGATCCTGGCGTATATACTCGATGCCGAGAGTGTTACCATCTGGAAGGATGTGCCCGGTGTGCTGAATGCCGACCCCAAGTGGTTCGACAATACTGTTCGGCTGGAGCAACTCTCATACCTCGATGCCATCGAGCTTTCCTATTACGGGGCAACGATTATCCACCCCAAAACAATCAAACCGCTGCAGAACAAGAATATCAAGCTGCATGTGAAATCCTTTTTGAACCCGCACGACGGGGGTACTATCATTGGCGACCTTTCGTACGAGTCGCTCATTCCCTGCTTCATTTTCAAAATGGACCAGGTGCTCATACAGATTTCCCCTCTCGACTTTTCATTCATTGCCGAGGAAAATCTCAAAAGCATCTTTGGCTATTTCTCCCGCCACGGGGTAAAGATCAACCTCATGCAGAACTCGGCCATAAGTTTCCAGGTTTGCGTGAATAACGATCCTTCCAGAGTACCGAACCTCCTCAACGAACTCCGCAAGGAATTCAAAGTATGGTACGATACCGGGCGGGAACTGGTCACCATCAGGTACTACGATAACTCAACCATAGAGCGTGTAATGGTGAACAAGCAACTGGTGCTGGAACAGAAGAGTACCCGTACCATTCAGCTGGTGGTTAAAGACCTGGGTGATAAATAATCGCAGATGGGAATGGCATAATTTATTTAGGATATTCAGTCCGGAATGATCCTACCATTCTATCAGAAAGGTAGTCCCTTCGCCTGGTTTGGATTGCAGGGATAATGATCCCTTGTGCAGGATCATGATCTGCCGCGAGAGGCTCAACCCTATTCCCGATCCGTTTTCCTTTGTAGTGAAGAAAGGGACAAACACCTTATCCTGTAATTCATCAGGGATTTCCGGCCCGTTGTTGTGGATTCTGATCAGTGTTCTTCCGCTGCCAGTTTTGGTTATACGAAGCTGAATAAGGCGGAGCATCTCAAAAGACTGCAAGGCATCGATGGCATTGTTCAGAATGTTCGTGATCACCTGGTTTAGCAGCTTTCTGTCAGCCAGGATGAGCTGCAAATGTCCTTCTGCCGAATATTCAAACTTAATATGTGAACGGGAGAATTTTTCGGAAAACAGAATGGCAATCTGCTCCAGCCATTCCATAGCATCGAAGGATTCCATTTCCGGCGCAGGGATTTTTGTGAGCTTCCGGTAGTTGTTCACAAAGTTGAGCAGTCCGTTGCTCTGATCTTCTATGATCTTCAGTCCGCGAAGGGTTGCTTTGGCCGGCTCGTCATGATTTGACATTGATGACGGGTTGCCTGAAGTATTCAGATTCTGCAGTGAACGCGACACGGAAAGCAGGGGCGCCACGGCATTCATAATCTCATGGGTAAGGATGCTGATGAGGCGCTGGTAGGATTCGATCTCCGCCGAATCGATCTCATGGCTGATATCCTGTATCGATACAATTTTTAATTCTTTCTGCTCGTCCCGCCAGGCAGATGCCCTGAATAACAACAGCTGGGGAATGTTCTCCGTATTATTACGGTAAGTGATCGTTTGTCCTGACCGAGCTTCAATCAACTGTTTGTAAAATGAAGCGTTTTTAATTTTTACTAAGGCTGGATTGACCGAATCGGGCGATATGCCTGCATAACGGCACGCAGCTTCATTCATCAGTTCTATGGATCCATCCTTGCTGAGTACGGCAAGACCTGTATTTGCCTCCTGTATCAACGCCCGGTAATATTTTTCCCGGTATTCGTTCTTGATCTTCAGTTTCTGCACATGCTCATTCAATTGGTTCATGCTCTCATGCAACCAGTCAAGCGATTCAATTCCAGTATGGCTGCTGAAATGCAAAGTGGTATCATTGTTCTTCACTGCATGAAAGAAATAACCGATGTCGCGGTTGGTACGGTTGAATACTCTGAATACGCTGATCATCAGAAAAATGCCTGCAAGAAGAAGGAGTATTCCTGGAGCAACCAGTTCTTGCAGCAGCAAAATTACAGCGCCTGCCAGTACAAAGGGGGCTAAGATGTATAGGTACAGCAGTTTGCCGGAACGAAGTTCAGAGCCCATATTTTTTGATTTTTTTGTAGAGGGTTGGACGGGTAATACCTAACTGCACAGCAGCAGAAGAAAGGTTGTGCTGATTTTGCTCGAGGGCTGCCCTGATCACCCTTTTTTCCGCTTGTTCCAGTGTTTCTCCAAGGTTGTCAATGGATTCGAATACGGGGCCCGATTCAAACGCCGACGGAAGTATCTCCTTTCCCTCGCTCAGGATCACGGCCTTCTCCATCGCATTCATGAATTCCCTTATATTCCCGTACCATGCATTCTTTTTCAGTTTTTCAAGTGCTTCCTTATGCAGTCGTATCCCTTGCTTGCTGTATTTCCTGGCAAACAGCGCCAGAAAGTGACCGGCCAGATCTTCAATGTCCTCAGTCCGCTCCCGCAATGGCGGCAGGTGCAGCTGGATGGTGTTGATGCGGTATAGCAGGTCCTGCCTGAAGAGATTCCCTGAAACCATCTCCGGCAGGTTTTTGTTGGTTGCGCAAATCAGCCGGATATCGAACGGAATGTCCCTGTTAGACCCAACCGGTGTTACCACACGGGTTTGCAGCACCGTGAGCAGTTTCGACTGCAGATGCACAGGCAGGTTCCCGATCTCATCCAGGAAAAGCGTGCCTTTGTTTGCCAGAACAAGTTTCCCCATCCTTTCCTCATGCGCATCGGTAAACGCTCCTTTTTTATGACCAAAAAGCTCGCTCTCGAACAATGTTTCAGTAAGAGACGAAAGATCTACCATCACAAAAAGCTCATCGCGACGATCAGACAGATAATGAATTTCTCTTGCAATCAGTTCCTTGCCTGTGCCATTCTCCCCCGTAATCAGGATATTGGCTTCCGTTGCAGCCACTTTATTCACTAAATTCATTAGATTTTGCATGGCTGGTGAAGTTCCGATGATCCTGGGCCGGCCGGGCATCATCTCCTTCTTCATTTCTGCCTCCTTTTCTTTCATTCCTTCCATCTCCCGCCGGGTTTGCCTGTACCTGAGCGCTGCCTTGAGTGTGGCTACCAGCTTTTCATTGTCCCAGGGTTTCAGCACAAAATCGATCGCTCCATCCTTCAACGACTGAACGGCAAGGTGAATATCGCCATAGGCGGTCATCATTACCACTTCCACCCCGGGGAATTTTTTCCTGATTTCCCTCAGCCAGTAGATGCCTTCAGCGCCACTGTTCTTGCCTGCGGAAAAATTCATATCGAGCAGCAATACATCGTATTTACCCGATGACAACTGCTGAATGAGTTGGTGCGGCCCGTTTATCGCATCTACACGCTCAAATTCCAGGGGCATGAGGAGCAGCAATGCCTCAGTGATATTGCGGTTAGCATCCACTATGAGCAGCTTCCCTTCTTTCATTGGCATGTGTATTGATTACTATTGAAGTTTCTTTCTGAAAACCAGACTTCCCACCCATAAAACTACCGATGGAATGTTCGAAATCAAATGTAAAGAAAATTTACAGCATTTTGTAAAAATATTTTACAATTGATAACCATGTATGTTTTTTAAATATCATATAATCAATAATATAATATCTGTGGCATTTGTTTCGCAAAGTCTCAGGAAAACCAAATCTTTACTCAATGAACGAACACAATCATTCAGGAAACGAGGTAAAATCCGATCGCCTGCCCCTGATCAGAACAAACGATCTCTGCAAGGTATTCCGTACCGATGAGGTGGAAACCACTGCCCTGCATAACCTGAATTTCGAGGTGAATGCAGGTGAATTTCTGGCTGTAATGGGCCCTTCGGGCTGCGGGAAGTCAACCTTGCTTAACCTGATCGGGCTGCTCGATAATCCCAGCTCGGGCGATTACCTGCTGGATGATGTGAATGTGGCCCGATTCAACGAGAATGAACGCAACCGGTTCCGCCGTGGCAAGATTGGATTTGTATTTCAGAATTTCAATCTCATTGACGAACTCACCGTTTTCGAGAATGTTGAACTGCCATTGATCGCGTTAAAGGAAAAGGCTTCAATCAGGAAGAAAAGGGTGGACGAAGTACTGGATCGCATGCAGATCGGTCACAGGCGAAATCATTTTCCCCAACAGTTATCCGGCGGACAACAGCAGCGTGTGGCAGTGGCCAGGGCTGTCATTGCCAATCCACGTCTGCTCCTTGCCGATGAACCTACAGGAAACCTCGATTCTGCAAACGGTGAACAAGTGATGCAACTGCTGGAACAATTGAATATGGAAGGTTCTACCATTATTATGGTGACCCATTCTCCAGCCCATGCCGAAAGGGCCCACAGGATAATACACCTCTTCGACGGCCACCTCATTGTGGAACGGCGCGACAAGGTGTAACGAGTTTAATTATAAACCACAAATACTTACTCCCATGCTTCGGATGATCTTCACCCTAACCGTACGTAACCTGTTCAAGGACAAACTGATATCGTTCGTTAACTTTTCAAACCTGGCCATCGGGTTTACCACCTTTATACTGATCAGCCTCTATATTTACCAGGACTGGAACTGGGACAAGCAAAACACAAACTATGACCGCCTGTACCGGCTGCAATTGTTCATGGACCAGGAAGATAATGCGGTAAAGCATACCTCAAGTGTAACGGCAGCCCTTGCCAGGCAAGTGTTGCCTCGAATGCCTGAGATTGAAAGCATCCTGGTGATGCACGATGCGGGCGACAACAATAAGGACGGGCTGTTTCTGTCGGCCGACCGAAAACACCAGTTTTTAATGCGCTATGGTTATTATGCAGATACGACCATCTTTCATATGCTTACATTCAGATTCATTGAGGGAAAGCCAGAAGGTTCACTCTCACAACCTTATTCCGTAGTGATCTCCAAATCGGTGGCCGACAAGCTCTTTCCCGGAACCCCGGCTCTGGGCAGAAGGATTTACGGTGAAAACAAAGTGGATTTTACGGTTACCGGTGTATATGAAGATTTGCCCGAACATTCCACCCTGCGTCCGGCCTTTCTTATTCCTACGGTTCTGATCCCCCACACCACCGGGATGAAAGATTATGAAACCAACTTCTGTATG
>JAKAMP010000092.1 GCA_021812865.1 Bacteroidota bacterium
CGCGATAAAGAAAGCTGGCTTAAGGCTATCAAGGATGACAAGCTCAACTGGACCCAGCTTTCCGACCTCCAATTCTGGAACAATGCTGCCGGTAAGCTGTATGGCATTCAGAGCATTCCTTCCAATGTGCTGCTCGATCCCAAAGGAATTATCATCGCTAAAAACCTCAGGGGAGATGACCTGAAAAACAAGCTCAAAGAATTGTTGAAGTAATCCATACTTCCTGATTAAAAGCTGGCGCAAGCCAGCTTTTTTTATTTCATGCCGAACGATTACATTTGTGTATCTGACCCATGGAAATGATATTCGACTCCATAAAGCAGACCCTGATGATCACCAGTTTTGTAATGGTGATGATGCTTCTGATTGAGTATTTCAATGTACGGACCGGAGGAAGATGGACCAGAGGGCTACAGGGTCATAATATGAAGCAAATACTCTTCGCCATGGTGATTGCCGTAATTCCAGGCTGCCTGGGTACTTTTGCCATCGTTTCGTTATACACCCACGGCATTCTTACATTCGGCGCCCTGCTGGCCGCCCTGGTTGCCACAACCGGCGATGAGGCATTTGTCATGCTCTCGGTCATACCGGGTGCAGCCGTAAAAATCATGCTTATTCTTCTTGCACTGGGCTTTGCAACCGGATTTCTTACCGACCTGATCTTCAAAAATCCAAGATATACTGGTGTAACAGAAGGTCATTACCAGTTTCACCATGAAGATGAGGGAAAAGACATATGGGAAGCGCACCGGGTGGTCGATGTATGGAAGAATATATCCTTTGAACGGGCCTTCCTTTTATTCGGGTTGCTCATGTTCATTTTTGGCATGGCTACCGGTTTCTTTCACCATGACGACCTGCATGAAGCTGCAATTGTGAATGCCCCGAATGAATGGGGCTTTATGTGGGTTACCTTTATCGCTGGCGCAACCATTGCTACTTTTGTGGTGGGTACGGTACCCGACCATTTCCTTGAACATCACCTGTGGGAACACATCATCAAAAAACACTTTCCCAGGATTTTTCTCTGGACGCTCGGGGCCCTGCTGATAATCTCGTATGCCTTACATTCGGTGAATATTGAAAGCTGGCTCAGAACAAATCACCTGATGGTGTTGTTTATTGCATTGCTGGTTGGCCTGATCCCGATATCGGGTCCCCACCTGATCTTTACCACGCTCTTTGCCAGTGGAACAATACCATTCAGCGTGCTGCTCGTGAATTCGCTTGTACAGGATGGACATGGCGCTCTGCCCCTGTTTGCCGAATCAAAGAAGAGCTTTGCATACGCCAAGCTGATCAAGGTGGCGATGGGTTTGTTGATAGGGCTGGCAGGATACTTTATAGGGTTCTGAAAAGAATGAATGAGGTTTGGTTAAAACAATAAACAGGAGTTAAAATTATTTACCTATGAATTATGATCTGGTAGTTATCGGCAGCGGTCCGGGAGGATATGTAGCTGCCATCCGCGCTTCCCAATTGGGCATGAAGGTTGGAGTAGTCGAAAAAGCTGAAATTGGAGGCATTTGCCTCAACTGGGGATGCATCCCCACAAAGTCGCTCCTCAAAAGCGCCCAGGTATTCGAAACCATGAAACATGCTGCCGATTATGGTATATCCCTTTCAGGGGAAGCCAGTCCGGACTTTGCGAAAATGGTATCACGCAGCCGCGGAGTGGCCGAAGGTATGAGCAAGGGCGTTCAGTTTCTCTTCAAAAAGAACAAGATCGACCTCATCCAGGGTACCGGCTTCCTGTCGGACAATACGACCGTGGAGGTTACAGCAGCCGATGGCCAGAAAACGAAAATCCAGGCAAATCACATCATCCTTGCCACAGGCGTCCGCTCCAGGGAATTGCCGAATCTGAAACAGGACGGCAAAAAGATCATCGGCTACCGTGAGGCCATGACCCTCCCCGTTCAGCCAAAATCGATGGTCGTGGTGGGTTCTGGCGCCATTGGCAGCGAGTTTGCTTATTTTTACCAATCCATTGGCACCCAGGTTACCCTGGTCGAATTTTTGCCTGCGGTGGTTCCCCTGGAAGACGAGGAAGTGTCCAAACAACTCGAACGTTCCTTCAAGAAATTAGGCATGAAAGTGCTTACCAGCTCAACGGTGGAAAAGGTTGAACTATCCGGTGATGTGTGCAAGGTCCATGTCAAAACATCAAAAGGAGAGGAAATTTTCGAAGCGGAGATCGTACTGTCGGCCGTGGGTATTGCGCCAAACGTTGAAAATCTTGGTCTTGAGAAATTAGGCATTGCCATGGAAAAAGGCAAGGTGAAAGTGGACGAATATTACCGCACCAATGTACCTGGCGTGTATGCTATCGGAGATATTATCCCCGGTCCGGCGCTGGCCCATGTAGCTTCTGCCGAAGGAATCACCTGCGTGGAAAAAATCGCCGGTCATTCTCCTCAGCCCATCAATTACAGCAATATCCCGGGATGTACCTATACCAGTCCTGAAGTGGCCTCCGTTGGTCTCACCGAAAAAGCCGCCCTTGAAGCGGGCTACAAGATTAAGGTGGGCAAGTTCCCGTACACTGCATCCGGAAAAGCCAGCGCTGCAGGAGCAAAGGATGGCTTTATCAAGCTTATCTTTGATGAAAAATATGGAGAGCTTCTTGGCGCCCATATGATCGGTTATAATGTTACCGAGATGATCGCCGAAATTGTGGTGGCCAGGAACCTTGAAACCACGGGTCATGAAATCATCAAGTCAATCCATCCCCATCCAACCATGAGCGAAGCCATTATGGAAGCCGCCGCGGCTGCCTACGGGGAAGTGATTCATTTATAAACCTGCTGGTTATTCAGTGTGTGTTGCCGTTCAGGTGCATTACTGAACCCTGATCGGAAGATAAAAAATGCCGGCACCCTGTTTCTGTTGAACAGGTTGTGCCGGCATCATCCTTTTCCGGTTTTGCCTAAAGTACAGATATGTTGCCTATGAAAAGTATCGTGCCGGTGGTTGTTTCCCTTATGGCGAAAACAAAGGGATGGTCAGCCCTGAATGTTAACGGCGGACCAGCCGAGGTCTTACCTACGGCAACTGTCGTTGCTGCTGCCGCTACCGTTCCTTCCTCGTTCACTTCCACACGGGAATCATGCTTTACATAATCGATATACAGGTTTCCCTGTGGATTGATCCCCGTAAAATCTGCTTCTGATTTTGAAAATGCTTTGGGCATTCCCAATGCTGCCAGGTCGTCATTCAGCATCCGGCTGAAAGTGAATGAGAATTTTGGAAAGATAACATCCACTTCTGTTTTGAATAGCTTGTCCATCAGGTCGTTCCAGCTTTGTGTATTCAAACCGTCGGACAGTTCTGCGATCGTTTTCCCGGCAGCGGGAAGGAGTATATCCATGGCGAAATTGCCTTGTCCGTATGACATTTCCAGAATCTGCAGGCTGTCATTGCTATAATATTTCAAAGGGCTTTTCGACTGGTGCATAAAGGGTACCGATGTGCGCGAGCCATCGAGATTATTGAAATAGTCTGGGGCAGTCTGGTTTTTTTTGAACTGGTAGGACCATTGCCCCTTGAAGTAAATCGCGTTGATCAGGAACATTACCTGGTACGCCTCGATATGATCGATTACTTTTGGAATATTTCCGCTTGTGGCCTGCAATACCCAGTTGTTAATGGTGTTTACCGATGAGGGGCTGCTGAAGTCCAGTGCGCTTATTTCTGCCTGGTAATAGGCCTGGTTGGTTGCCAGGAAATCGGGCAGCACACTAAAGTCCTTCCTGTACCAGATCGAATTGGCAAGGTTAAGGTTTACGGTAGGGTCGAGTTTAACCAGGGTGCTGCTTAGTTTCTGAAAGTAACCGTTTATCTCCTCATTGCTGAAGCCTGAGAAACCAAGCGTATTTTGGATCTCCGTTTTGGTATCTCCGTTTGCCCCGTTGTAGGTCATGGCCAGGGCAAGGGAAACACTTAAAGGTGATATGAAGTTATTGTTTTTTATCCCATCGTCCGAGCTGATCTGGCTGAACAGATTCAGTCCAAAGGTATTGTTCGAAACCACAAGGTTTTTTTGAACATCAGTGAGTTCAACAGTCACGATATTCTTAAGCGGATCGGGATTTTCACGATGGCAGGCTGTTCCCAGAAAAATAATAAGAACAGGCAAGATAAAGGATAGAATCTTTTTCATGGAGAGGGTCTTAGGTTGATTTATGTGCATTTACTCCGCCGGATGAAACCGGCAGGTTCTTACCCATAAGATGAAGCTCCTGATCAAAAGGTTGCCTCAGAAAATTAATATCGGGAGGCGCAACCATTGCCAATCCCCATGCATCTATGAGTTAAAATCAGTTGAAACAGAGGTGAATCGGATTTCTTTTACTTAGCTTTGTGTAGAAATAAAGCAATTGCTTGGCCAGGCTTGAAGAAATAATACATGGTTGCATCAAAGGCAGACGTCAGGAGCAGGAGGAGCTGTACCGGATGTTTGCGCCGAAAATGTATGCCGTGTGCCTGCGATACTCCAGGAACCAGGATGAGGCGAGGGACAATTTGCAGGATGGGTTCATCAAGATATTCGAAAATATAGGGCAATTCAGGGGAGCAGGTTCTTTTGAAGGTTGGGTAAGAAAAATCATGGTAAACACAGCTCTGCAGAAATACAGGGGGCGCTACCAGTTGTATGCCCTGAGCGACAATGAAAGCAAGGCCGGTAATATACCGGTTGACAATATCAGCGAGATCATGGGCGAAAAGGAATTGCTCGCCATGATTCAGGAGCTGCCCCCCAGGTATAAACTGGTTTTCAATATGTACGCCATCGAAGGGTATTCTCATAAGGAAATAGGGGAGATGCTGAATATTACCGAGGGGACATCGAAGTCGAACCTGAGCCGGGCAAGGGATATTCTTCAGGAGAGGGTGAAACAGACACAACTTGAAAAAAACACAATGATTTCATAATAGCATGGGTATGGAAACAGGAATGCATCCCATCGACCAGTTGTTCAGCGACGCATTGAGGGACAGAGAGGTTCCACCGCCGGCTGATGGCTGGGGCGTCATTGCAAGGGAGCTGGACCGGAAACGCCGGATACGGGCCATTTTAATCATACGAACTGTCGCTGCATCCGTGGCGTTAGCCCTCGCGTTTGCCGGGGGATATTACATGTCTGAACATCATCATTCAGTAACCGCGAATCAACCGGCAATGTACACTGCGGCTCCTGTTCATCACAAACAGGTTCCAGGGAATAAAGCGGCACATTCCACCGTTCAGCAGTTTTACACTCATTCTGATGCAAAACAGCCCTCAGTTATTACCCCCGTGGAACGCCCGCTTGCTGAAACCATTTCGCCCGTTGCAGAAGAAAAATCAATCCGCAACGAAGAAACGAATTCCGGAACAAACCTCCTTTCTTCTAACTCTTCCAGGGAAGAACCACCGGTACGAATGAGTTCACTGCAGCCCACCATCAATCCTCCGGTTTATGAATCGGTGCAGGCTTTATCAGGGAAACTGGATGCCCTGAAGCTTACTGCCCCTGTGGATGACGGAGATGTGATATATGCCGACATTTCCGGCGATGAAAACCCGGCAACAGCATCTCATTGGAGCGTAGGTGGGCAGGCGAGCCCCCTGTATGCGTTCCGTTCCACCAATGCAACATCGGGCCGGGCAGTTACCAGCCTTGCCGGCACATCTTCCTCTCTCGATGAAACCGGGATAGTGAGCTATGGCGGTGGACTGAATGTGCAATACAAAGCCACCAGCAGGTTGTCTGTTTCAACAGGCGTCTACTATTCACGAATGGGACAACTGGTCCACGGAAGCGAGCTTATCCCTTCCGGTACGGTGGCCGGCAGCTATGCCATGGCAGCCGGTTCGGCCCCTACAAGCATGACACAGAATGGATCGGCCGGATATATAGATCGCGGCAATTCTACTGTGGCTGCCCCCATGAGTACCACGATAAGTCCATATAAAAGCTTCAGTGAAGCCAGCGCTTCTACCCAAATCGTTGACTTGCGACAGAATATGGATTTTCTTGAAATACCCCTCATGATAAGGTATAAAGTTTTTGACCGGAAAATCGGCCTTCATCTGCTGGGCGGCTTGTCAACCAATATACTGGCTGGCAACAACGTGGCGATCGACGATGGATCGGGCTTTAGCTCCTACGGACGAACCAGCGGACTTGCAACCTGGAACTATACCAGCATTATGGGACTGGGGCTCGATTACGGACTCTCCGCCAACCTCAGGGCAAGCATTGAGCCTGCTTTCAGGTACTACCTGAATTCCATCAATACCAGCAACCCTGCTGACACACATCCTTATTCCTTCGGCATTTATACGGGCATTGCCTATTCATTCTGAAAACCATACACAAGGTATTCTGAGCAAAAAAATGTACCTTTGCTCTTTTCATAAATCTGTTGTGTATGCAAGGGAATGGAAGGGAAAAGCGTTCGCCGGGAGTGCCTGATCTGATTAAATTACCGTACTTGTTGTTAACCATCTTCCTGGTGGGTCTGGCCCTGGCATTGTTTGGTTACGCCAGGATGTACCAAACCGAAGATGAGGATTTCAGGAAAGCTTTCAACGACCATTATGGAGTTTATGCTATTGATCTTCCAGAAAATCTGCAGTTTGCGGGAGAAGTTGTGCCTGTAAATGACCGCGACATCACCGAACGGCTAGACAGGGAAATGCTCATCAATACATACTGGCAGTCGCAAACCCTCATTTTTATCAAGAAGGCAGGTCGCTTTTTCCCGGTGATAGAGCCCATCCTGGCCCGTTATAAAATTCCTTCGGACTTCAAATACCTTGCGCTGGCCGAGAGCGGGCTGCAAAATGTGGTTTCACCTAAAAACGCTGCCGGGTTCTGGCAATTTACACCCGAAACAGCCAGGCAGTATAGTCTGGAAGTGAATAAAGATGTTGATGAACGGTATAATCTTGAAAAATCGACCGATGCCGCCTGCCGGTACCTTCTCGAATCCTACCAGTTATATAAAAGCTGGACCCTGGCTGCAGCTTCCTACAACATGGGTCGCCGGTCGTTGAACAAGCAACTGGAGCGGCAAAAGGCAAACAATTATTACGACCTTCTGCTGAGCGAAGAAACATCGCGCTATATTATGCGTGTTTTGGCCATTAAAACCATCCTGGAGAATCCCGAAAAATACGGATTTCATTTCAGGCAGGAAGATCTTTACCCGTTTATTCCAACCAGGGATCTGCAGGTGGATAGCGCCATCCGTAACCTGGCCGATTTTGCCAGGACTGAAGGCATCAATTACAAGATTCTTAAAATTTTCAATCCCTGGCTGCGCGACACCAGCCTGCCAAATCCGGTGAAAAAAATGTACGTAATCTGCATTCCAAAAGAAGGATACAGCGATTTTCACCGGAACATTATCCTCCCGTCCGATACTTTGTTGGAAGACAGCGGAGTTGAGGAACATCCTAAAGACCAGTGAAGTTGGAAAGCCAGAACCTCAGTACGGATATCAGGGAAGATCCCCGGCATATAAGGGTATATGGGGCACGTATACATAACCTGAAGAACATCGATGTGACCATTCCCCGCAATAAACTCACCGTAATCACGGGCTTGAGCGGAAGCGGAAAATCGTCCCTTGCCTTTGATACCATATACGCAGAAGGCCAGCGAAGGTATATCGAAACCCTATCGGCCTATGCCCGCCAGTTCCTCGGAGGCATGGAAAGGCCCGACGTGGATAAGATCACCGGGCTCAGTCCTGTGATTTCCATCGAGCAGAAATCAACCAGCAGGAATCCCCGTTCAACCGTCGGTACCATTACGGAAATATATGACTTTCTGAGGTTACTGTTTGCCCGTGCAAGCATTGCCTATTCATACGTGAGCGGGGAGCCCATGGTCCGCTATACCGACGATCAGATCATCCGCATGATCCGCGGGAAATACAGCGGCAGGAAAATTATGCTGCTGGCCCCCGTGGTGAGAGGAAGAAAGGGCCATTACCGCGAACTTTTTGAACAGGTGCGCAAGCGCGGGTTTGTGCAGGTTCGCATCGATGGGGTGATCACCGACATGAAATATGGACTGAAAGTTGACCGCTACAAGGTGCACAACATCGAAATCGTAATTGACAAACTGAAACTCGATGATATCGATCTGAAGCGCCTCAGGGATTCGGTGAATACCTCGATGAAGCATGGCAAGGGCATTATGCTGCTGCTCGATGTCGACAGCGGGGAAGTGCGGTATTACAGCCGGCAACTGATGTGTCCTACCAGCGGCATCTCTTATGACGAACCGGCTCCACATACCTTTTCGTTCAATTCCCCGCAGGGCGCCTGCCCGCATTGCAACGGCCTCGGAACCATCAGCCAGGTAGACCTGAATAAGATCATCCCCGACCCGAAACTGAGCATCAAAAAAGGGGGAATCCAGCCCCTGGGTCCTTACAGGAATTCCCTGATATTTTGGCAACTCGAGGCTATCGCCACCAAATATAAGTTTACCCTGGCTACACCCATCGAAGAAATTCCGGAGGAGGCCATCAAT
>JAKAMP010000093.1 GCA_021812865.1 Bacteroidota bacterium
TGAATACCTTTGTTCTTAGTATTCCCAAAGATCGTGTTCAAAGTCGAAGATATAATTTTTAATTCTTTCTGACTCGTAAAGTACATCCATACCCCTGGCATAGTCAATGACTGGCCTATTGTCGTATGCATTGGATTCCTGGTAAATATAGCTAGAGAATCTCCTTTGCGTAAACATATCATCAAAGGAGATGGACTGTGAATTATTGTTGGGATTAAAGGTTTCGTGGCTTGCGAAAAGCTTCCTATAGTCAGGGTAATAAATCCAGCAAACGCGTTTCTGCTCCTGAACATCGGTGGGTTGTCCGTTCACTTCTTTGAATGATACACGGATGGGGCAGAGACCCAAGATGCGAACCTGCAGAGTAGAATAGTTACGATCGAAGAACCATTCTTCCTTGATCATTATCTTGGTAACTTCTTCGGGACGGATATCTTTGGGCACCACTTGTAACTGGCCGTTCACCATGACTGAATCGACACCGCCGCCCAGGACTTTATCCACATCGTCTTTCCGGGTTTCTTCAGTGAATTCATTTTTGAAATCTTTGGCGCTGTATACGGTGAGTCCTTCCTTGATGCCCATCAGAATCAGGCTAACCAGGTTCATCCTGTCGCCATTCATATTTTTAATGGTAGCAAGAGGATAATAGTAAGGAAGGTTCATTTTTTCCTTCAGGTCCATCACCCTCCAGATTTTCTTTGACCACATCACATCGGCCTCCCTGGTATATGGATAGGGCACGGGTCTGTTTTCCTTTACGTGTATTGGAGTATAGACCTCTTCTCTCTGCGAATAGCTGTTGCTATTAAATGCCAATAACATGAACAGGCCTGCGAAGAATACATGAACACTTTTCATTGTTCCTGATTTTATTAATTGATTTTAAAGTCAATGGTGCCAATATTTCGGGTTGATCCGTCAGGACCAATCGCTCTGATATCCTGGAAATAAATTCTTTGTCCTCTCGAGATGGATCTGATCAGATCTTTCTGAGCAGCGGTAATCTGATCATTGTTAGACGTTTCTTCTTTGGCAAATCCGCTCTGAGTAATGGAAACTGTAAAAGATGTAATGCGGAAAGGCGCCTGGAAATCACTACCTTCCAATTCAGCAACCACCATGGTTTGTGCAGAAAGAATGTTTTTTGCAATTACTCCCCCTTTCTGACCGGCAACTTTGGCCACAGGATCAGGCAGCGCTTTTACCCTGAATTCCTTGGTACCCATGTTTTTTCGCTGACCATTGCCCTGGTCGGCAAAAACAGTTATCAAGGCGTTGCCGATCCTGGCAGGGTTCACAATATAACTGGGTCCAACTCTCTTGATACTTCCCTGTGAAATCTGGGGAATGATCTTGTCGGCTGCTGTACCTGAAGCGGCGATTTCCACCGGGTTATCAACTCCAAGGTAAAATACGTTCATTTTAAGAGGAGAGACAGTAGCCGAAGGTTCTGCAACGGTATAGGAGGCTTCGAACGGTTTTTTAATGTCGGCTCCGCCGGTAGGCGATTTCAGCACAATGAGGCCTCCCCATTTGCGGTCGCCGATGGTGCCAGCTCCGACTTTATATACGCCTTGGCCTTTTTCAAAAGTACTGATGGAATCGTATGAACCTTTCATCACGTAGTCAATGGTTCCGTCGGGCAATACTTTTTTGTCATAGGAACCGATGAGGATACGCGGGGGTTGGGTTGTATCGAATGCAGCAATAAACAGGCGTGCTTCATAGCTGTCGCCCCTGATGACGTAATTCGATTTGGGCAGAACAATGGCTTCAAGCTGGTTGAATTTGAACGCGCTTGCATCGATCTGGGAATAGAGATAGCGGAGAACATCCGATTCGGCGTTCCTGATGTTGCTTTGCAGGGATGAAAGGATAGTAATTACCGCAATTAAGGGCAGGTGTTCAAAATGCTCGGATACCCAGGTATGGATAACACCATCTGCTACAGGAGGATCGCTGGTGTCGAGATCTTTATTCAAAGATTCTTTTATGGTGGGCGCATTGTCGGCGATAAGACCAATTAGAAATTCACGGTAATCTTTAATATTAGCTTTCAGGCCAACGCCTTTGCCATTATTATTATCGCCTACCATGATTTGCGCAGGAATATCCAAATTATCTTTTGCCTTGAGTTTCATTCCAAGGATTTGCCCATCTTTTATAGCTTCCGGGTTTTCGCCGTCCGATTTCCTTACGATTTCGAATTTCAGTTGTTGCATATAATCGTAAAGTTGGTCGGAACGTTTTTTCACTTCAAGGGCGTAATCTTTCCATTTGGTGACTTTCTGGGGATTTTCAATGGCTTTTTGTTCAAATTCTTTGTAGATACTCTGGTTTTTCTCCACGAAGTTTTTGGTGGTTTTTGTCAACCCCTCGTCAACAATAACAAAAGCATCGAGCACATCTTTAGATACGTTGAGTGCCAGCAAAGCTGTCAGCACCAAGTACATCATGCCGATCATTTTTTGCCTCGGGGTTTCTTTACCGTGTGCCATAGTGCATCTTTTCGGTTAGTGGGTTATTTCTTACTTCCCACATTCATGGCTGAAAGCATGTTGCCATAAATGGTATTGAGTGAAGACAGGTTATCGCTCAGTTTGGCAATTTCGGACTTGTACCTTGTGGTTTCATCAACCGATGCATGAAGGTTTTTGAGCATCTGATCGAATCCACCGTACAGTTGCTGGTTTGCCTTAATATGGTCGTTCTGTTCCTTCATTTGCAGTTCGTAAACGGCATTGAGGGCAGAAAGATTTTTATTAAGGTTTTCGAGCTGTCCTGTATAAGCTTTGCTGCCACTGGAAATGGAATCATAATATGACCCTACCGATTGTGTAAGCTTATCATAAGAATCAGAAAGGTGAGAACCTGATTTTTCAATCTGGCTCTGAATTTCCTGTCCGGATTTCATCACCACCTCTGCAGTTTTCTGGTATGTGTCGGAGAGCTGCCCAACCGATTGCTGGAGGGTTTGGCTGGAAGCTTCATAAGATTGGGTTAATGTACCGAGAGATTGTGCGGCGCTCTTGAAATTGTTCACATATTCGTTTGTTGCAACAGATGCATCGGCAATTTCCGACATTTTCGTTGCAGTTGAATTCATTTTGTGCAGTCCTTCACCCAGTTTGTTGAAATCTTCACTGGTGATGGAGGACTGGCTTACAATCTGGTCAAATCTTTCCAGTACAGAGCCTGCTCTTCCGCTGGTAAGACTTTCCCTGTAACTATCCATATCGTCGGGATCGGTCATACCGGCAAGTTCCGGGTATACCAGGGTCCAGTCGAGTTCTTCATGTAAGGGTTCGAAAGCCGAGAAGAAAAAGATGATGGCTTCGGTACATAGACCCATAGTAATCATAAGACCTGCCATGGGCCAGTGCTGGATTTTAAACAGAGCGCCAATGATAACGACGGACGCGCCAAATCCATATAATTTGGCCATGAAGGCTTTCCAACCAGTGGTTTGGACAATTTCGGTAAGATTCATAGTAGCGTGGGTTTTCTGTTAGTTACCTAGATATGAACGTACGCAGCGGAATCCAATATATGACTTGGCTGTATCCTGGTATTCATAGGTACGGGTTGAGCACTGCAGATAATAAGCAATATCTTTCCATGAGCCACCCCTGATTACCTTTCTCTTCATTACAGGAGGATCATTGGGTCTTGCATTGTATTTATAATCGGGGTTCAGGTCGTGGGTGAAAACATAGGCCGATGCGTCATAAGCATTGGCGGTCCATTCAGCTACGTTGCCGGCCATGTCATACAGTCCGAATTCATTGGGATCATATGTACCTACTTTTACGGTAGTGAGGCCACCATCGTCAGCGTAGTTGCCTCTGAGGGGTTTGAAGTTCGCCAGGAAGCAGCCGATATAGTTACGCGTATACATACCACCCCAGGGGTACATCGAAAGAGGAACACCACCACGGGCTGCATATTCCCATTCACTTTCAGTGGGGAGCCTGTAATCCTGAACAGTATACTTTCCATCTTTGAGCAATGCTTCGTTCATATAACGGGAACGCCATATGCAGAAAGCAGTAGCCTGTTTCCAGCTAACACCAACCACTGGATAGTCATCGTAAGCAGGATGATTGAAATAAAGGTTAGTCATGGGTTCATTGAAAGAATAGGAGAAATCGTGCACCCAGCAGAGAGTATCGGGGTAGACATTGATCCTGTCGCGGAAAATAAAGGATTTACGGCTGGTGATATCCACCTTTTCTCCTTCATTGTTATAAACAAAACCCTGGTACTGGTTGGTTGCAAAATTGAAGCGGTTGCTCTTCTGTGCAGCCTGCTGCAGGTCAATCCAGTAATACTCGTACATCAGCTTGCGGGTATCCAGTTCCTTGCGGCCAAAGAATCTTTCATCAGGCTTGTAATAGAGCTCATCAAGAACTGTGGCAGTAGCTTCATCTTTCATGTCGATCTTTTCATCCCAGTTGATCAGAGGGGGATCGATGGCATTGCCTGCTTCATCCTGGGAGATCAGAAAGGCCTCGTTCTGTTCACCCAGCATACGCCTGGAAATAGAGTCGCGAACCCAGTAAACAAACTGACGGTATTCGTTATTGGTAATTTCAGTTTCATCCATCCAGAAGGCATCCAAAGAAACCGTTTTTGAGCCGTTGTTTTCTCCCCAGGATACATCCTGATCGCTCGGGCCCATGGTAAAACTTCCCTGAGGAATGAAAACCATACCAAACGGATTTGGTTCAGAGTATTTATCTCTTCCCGGAACGCCTGTAAGTTCTCCGTTGTTTACGCTTCCACAACTGCTGATCAATCCGATGAGTAAGCTTAGGCCAATTACTTTTTTCATAGCTCGTTAGGTGTTATATCCTGCTAATTACGATGTATTGCTAAATAAAGGTTATCCAAAATTTTCATAAAAATATATAAATTTTACAAAATTCTCACACTTTTATATTTTTGGGGTGTTTTTTCAACCTTTACGTTGAAGCAGTATCCAAGAACGATTTCGGTGGTTCCTGAACTGTAATGCCTCAGATCTGAAGTGCCAAAGTCATACGAGCAACCCACTTTCAGACCGTTGAAGAGTTCCACGCCGAGAAGCGCAATGAAAGCATCCCCGGCTCTATATGAAACGCCTCCCCAGAATCTTTTATTGTATACTACGTTTGTATTCAGCGTAAGGTTATATAATTTTCCATCCGTTTCTAAGTAAGCCGAAGGCCTGAGTTCGATCAAGGGATTGGGTAGAACAAAGCGGTAACCGGCCAGCACATTATATTGCCTGGGCAACTGAACGTATCCTTTCTGGAATTTTATCTGAGGCTGAAGCACATGAGCGGTTGAAATGCCCATGTAGAGGTCATCGTTTTTGTAATATACACCAAAACCCAGGTCAAAGCCAAAGGCGCTTTCATTTGTACCCGGTATAAGCACATCACCCGATTCCGGAGTCTGGGGGGTAACCCAGGTGGCCTGGAATTTACTGTTAAGGAATCCCAGGTTCACGCCAATTCCCAGCTTCCCTTTCCTGAGATCGAGTTTATATGAATAATCAGCGTTGAATCCTATATTCTTTTGAAAACCCAGGTTGTCACTCAGAACGGAAAGTCCCACGCCACTGTTAATCCCGAATGGTTTGACTGGAGCATTGGCGTTGAAAATGAAAGTCTGCGGTGCACCGGTAATATTCATCCATTGGTTGCGGTATGCCCCGTTCAGACATATCACATCGTTAATGCCTGCATAGGCAGGATTAATCGCCAACTGGTTAAACATGTACTGACTGTAATTCGGATCCTGCTGGGCAATGACATTGCCCGTAAGGAACAAAAACAATAAAATTTCTATACCGGTTGTTTTCTCCATCCAATAAGTCTGCCTGTTATTTCAAGATTTGACAAGCCATGAAGTGGTAAAATAAGTAAAAATATTGAATCCAAGCAAATTTATTAACAGAAAATTGTTAATAAGCAACGACTTCATTAATCTGCCAAAGTGATATATTTACCTAGCTGAAAATCAATGAATTTAAGCTTAAAATTAAACCACCTTGCCTATGAATGGAAAGCCTTTTCATGTTTGAAGGGCCTGGGAAAGACAGGGTGGTTGAATTTAAATCGGAACCGTTATTTCAGAGGAGTACACGGGATTTCAGTTCATCTTCTGGAAAAGTTTCCACCAGCGATCAGGGATGTTTTGTGACGAAGCCGTTTTGTAGTCTTCCTCGGAACAGGATGCAATGAGACTTGTTCCTGATTTTCCATGTATTACAGGTACTTCCATCCACCAGCGTTCCGTAGTGAGGCTTTTATAAAATACGAGGTCATGTACCTGCTCGTTTCGGATGATGAACTTTTTAAAACCGGGGTTTTCGGAAGAAGGCATTTCAAGGGATCTCTGTCCCAGGCCTTCAAGAAAATACCATATGAGTTGTGAGGCCAGATGGGCGGAAATGTCTTGAGGATCGAAAGCCGGATTAGTTTCAAACAGTCCGAAAATCCTGAGATTCTGGCTTAACCCTGCATACCTGGCTATTTGTGATATTTCCTCGCCATAAAGTCCGTTTGGTGAAGGATTATAAAAGCCTGGAGCATCAGAAAACCTTACCGATCGCATGTCGAGACTTAGTATATGTGAATCCCTTAAAACAGGTTCTGTTTCTTTGATCGAGGACCTCATCTGGCCCAGGCGCAGGGAATAATGGAGATGATCTTCCAGAAAGGAAAGGTGGTCGTGTTCAACAAAATACTGCTGTTGTGCGAGGTTGCTGTATGAGAACAGGTAAGACTTGCCATGCAGTATTCCGTTAAGATAATTGGTAGATGAAACCGGATCCTTTGATGGTTTTACATCGAAGTCAAGGTGAGAATCGACGGTACAAAGGTTGTATTTCTTTTTCATGTCGCCCCATGCCTGGCATGCAGGAAGAGTGAGGTACTGCGGACCTCCCATGATGATACACACCATATCGTGTTCGAGCAGTTCACGTACCGCATCGCGTATGCCAAACAAGGTATCTTCAACCGATCCTCCTGTTTTCAGGTTACCCAGGTCGTAAATCCTTGTTTTGGCATTGATTTTGATGAGCTGGTAAAGTTTGTTCCTAATTTTATCAGGACCTTGGAAACAACCTGTATTCAGTGTATTCCTTCCTTCAGGAACACCGAAAAGAGCTACCTGGTGCTGTGACAGGTTGGAAATGGGCTGGCTGGGGGTGTGTGTAGTGATATTTCTACAAAAGGCGTTCGGGTTATCGAGAATATGATGTTCTGGTTTATCTAAGCTTACAGGGTCAAAATAGTCGTTGAGGTTCATGGATCAGGAACGTTTTTTCGGTTTTTTCGAGGTTGATTTGCTGTTCCCGGCCTCAATAATGGCCATGCAGTCGCTGTAGGTCAGTTCGGCGGGTACTTTTCCTTTCGGGATTTTGAAATTGTTTTTATTATACGATATATAAGGCCCAAACCGTCCGTTCAACACCTGTATACCGCTGTCTTCAGGGAAAGTTTTGATAAGCTTGTTCTGGTCGTATATTCTTTTTTGGGTGATAATTTCAATGGCGCGTTCCTGTTCGACTTCCAGGGGATTATCGACTCCTTTTTTCAGCGCGTAGAATTTGTTATCGTGGAGCAGGTAGGGCCCGAAACGACCAATACTGGCCTTGATCTCCTTGTTCTCGAATGCACCCACTACCCGAGGCAATTTGAAGAGGTCCAGGGTCTCCTCGAGGGTGATGGTTTCCATCAGTTGATTTTTCATGAGGCTGGCAAACCTTGGCTTTTCTTCGCTGCCAGGATCGCCTATCACTGCAACAGGGCCATAGCGTCCCATTTTGACGGAAACCTGTTTGCCCGACTGGGGGTCAGTACCGATCACCCTTTCTCCTTTCTGGCGTGTAGCACTTTCCAGGGTGGTTTCGATCTTGGTATGAAACGGAGGGTAGAATTTGCCGAGCATCTTGTTCCAGGCCAGCTTCCCTTCAGCTATCAGGTCGAATTCCTTTTCAACATTTGCCGTGAAGTTGAAATCGAGGATATCACTGAAATTATCAACCAGGAAGTCATTCACAATCATTCCGATGTCTGTGGGAAAGAGCTTGGCTTTTTCCGATCCGGCAATTTCCGATTTAATGGTTTCTTTTACTTGGCTGTTTTTGAGGGTGATGACTCTGTAATCGCGTTTGTTTCCGGGCCGGTCTTCTTTTAATACATAGCCACGCTGCTGAATGGTCGAAATAGTGGGGGCATAGGTGGAAGGACGACCGATGCCGAGCTCTTCAAGCTTTTTCACGAGGCTGGCTTCCGTGTACCGTGGAGGATGGGCTGCGAACTTTTCCGTGGCCTCCATGGATATCAGTGGAAGGATTTGTCCTTTTTTGATCGGGGGAAGCAGCCCGCGGCCGTTTTCTTCACCCTCCTCATCAGAGGATTCGCTATATACTTTGAGGAATCCGTCGAAGAGAATCACTTCACCTGAAGCAACCAGCAATTCCGGTGTGGTAGAAATTTTAATGGTGACGGTGGT
>JAKAMP010000094.1 GCA_021812865.1 Bacteroidota bacterium
ATGAACGGATATGAAACGATCCGGTCTATAAGGGAGATCGACCAGAAGTTACCCATCATTGCGCAATCGGCTTATGCCATGCAGGAGGAGATTGAAAAATGCTACATCGTTGGGTGCAACGATTATATTACCAAACCCATCGATAGCGCAAACCTCATTGCCCGGTTAGGCCGGTATCTGAATTGATTTATCCCGAATTACACACTCTGGAAATCCTTCACAACTAATGGTAACCATCATCTTGCTGCTGCAGCCTTGACACAAATACCCGCCTTTCCTGACTATCTGATCAGCGAGCCGGCACCCTTACAGCCTGTTTAAAATGGGGGTTCGTTCGAGCCGCGACGAATGGACGTTTCCGCACATGACTGGTTGAGGGCATAGCGAATGGGGAGTTGTAGTAGAATTCACCAAGAATGAATAATTTATGAACAGGTTCTTAGTTGTCTCCTTTACATTCATCAAAGGAATTCCGGCTTTTTAAAATGCATTCGCCGAATTGCAGGGAAATCACCAGGCAACGGTATCTGAATGCAGGCAGGTGATCGCCTATCTGATAGTTGAGCTGGTCAGATAATTTTTACGCCAATCACCAGGATATCATCCACCTGGTCCAGATCGCCTTTCCACTCCTCAATGGTGTTTTTGAGAATATCCCGCTGAGCGCTCATGGACTTGTCCTGAATGGATATAAGCAAACGCTTCATTACTTTGGAGAGGAATTTCTTGCCCAGTGGACCGCCGAACTGGTCTTCGTATCCATCTGAAAGAATATATAAAGTTTGGCCTGGAATCATTGGTAATTCCGAAACCGAAAAAGACACATCGTTATGAGAGGAAGTACCGATAGGCATTTTATCGGCATTGATCTGCATCAGCTCATATAGCTCGGTTCTCAGGTAGCCACGCGGAAGGTCTTTCTCTTCGGGAACCGGGGTTTTCTTTTCTTCATCAGTAAGCGGACGCACCACATACATGGAGTTATTGGCACCGGAGAACTGTATTTTTTTCTCTTTTTTATCGATTACCACCAGGGAGAGGTCCATGCCATCCTTTGTTTCTTCTTCACCCCCTTCGCCAGTTTGTTTGAGCTGAGTAATCACATGTTCACGCAGTTCATTCAATATGAGGTTTGACTGGGTAACCGAACTTTTAGTTACTATTTCGTTGAGAAATGACATACCGAGCATACTCATGAATGCGCCCGGAACACCATGGCCGGTACAGTCGGCGGCCACCAGGATGATCTTGTGGTCTTTTTGTGTCATCCAGTAAAAATCGCCGCTTACAATATCCCGGGGCTTGAACAATACAAAATGCTCAGGCAGGCCGGCTTTCATTACCTTTTCTGAGGTGAGAACCGCACGCTGGATGCGGCTGGCATATCGTATACTGTCGGTGATGTCCTTTTTCTGTGCAATAATCTGATCTCTCTGAGTTTCAATCTCATCTTTCTGCTTGAGAATTTCTGCTGTTCGTTCCTTCACAATCCCTTCAAGTCGTATTTTTTCAAGCTGGAGGCGCCTGGTATTGTATTTTACTATACCCCAGACAACAAGAACGAAAAGTACAATGTATATAATATACGCTATAATAGTCTGATACCAGGGAGGAAGCACTGTAAAGAAAAAAGGTGCAATTTCACTTTCCTCCCCGTAAATATTTCTTGCTTTTACCTTGAAAATATAACGGCCTGCCGATAGGTTTGTAAACACGGCCTTGGGTTCGTTCGACCATTTTGACCAGTAATTGCGGTAACCTTCAAGATAATAGCTGTATTCTATTGCTTCATGATTTTCAAAATACGGGGATGAAAAGAAGAAGGTAATGTTGTTATCGGAATACGCAATCTCAGGAATTTTGTTAACCGGTTGCATCATCACCGGTTTGAATGATAGGGAATCGCCTGTAAAATATAATCCATTGTACAGAAGCGAGTCCTGTCCTATGGTGATTTTCCGGATGAGGGTATAATATCTTTGCTTGTAATTGAACCGCTGTTTTTCATCAAAACTGTAAACCGCATTTGATGTACCAAACCAGGTAATGCTGTCCTGGTCTGCGAATACGGCCTCCATCCAGCTTCTCGGTAAGCGCTTATAAGGGGCGCTCACCACTTCACTGAGTTTCATTTTCTTGTCAAATACCAGTTTTTCAATCCATGAATTTGCGCCGGAATAACAGGTAGCATAAAACACATATTTTGAAGCAGGACTGATCTTAAAAACCCCTTTTGAACCATTGGCAAAGTCCTTTCCAAAGGTTGTATCGGGTTCAAATTTGTCTGTTGTCCGGTTAAAATGATATATACCTTCAGAAGTCAGGAAAAGAACCTTATGATTGAATTTAAAAACATTGATATCGCGGGGACCAGGCAAGCCCTGGGGCTGTTCATAATATTTCACCACCGTATCCTGGATACGGATGGCTCCCTTGATAAAAGATCCCAGCCACAGGTCGCCCGAATCATCTTCCGCAACCGTGCGGATTTCATCGCCAATCCTTCCATACTTCTTCCTGTCAAATTCCCATTTGCCATTCACCTGCTTCAGGATGACGATGCCGCTTTTTTCAGCTACATAAATCCTGTCTCCCGCTTCAGAGAGAAACAATCCCCTGACGATATAAGGCCGGTTGCTGATGCCTGCATCGCCCGATTGTTTTTCAAGCATATACAGGTTCCCGGGATTCCTGATCTCATAGATACCATTATCTGTACCAACGAGCAGCTTTTCGGAGTTCCCGTTCCCGGAAGGCACTTTAAGGAATGACCATGCCCAGCCAGAAATTTGAGTGATTTGCTTGAAATAGGGCCGGTTATCGGCATCGAAAGCCATATAAAACACACCCGTATTAGTTGCCAGGTAAAGGACGCCATTGTATCGGACAATATCCGACACTGTGCCTCCAATTGCAGAGCTGCCGGCGAAGTACTTCACGGGCGAATATACTTCGGCCACCGATATGCCGGAACCAAGAGTAAGCCATAAGGGATTTGATCCCAGGGGGTCACTGCCGGCGTATAAGCTTGCTACCACATCATCCTGCAGTCCACTCTTTTTATCAAGGATGGAAAGCAACTGCCCACGCTTATCCATGATAAAAGCGCCTTTCCCCAGCGTTCCAAACATGAATCTATCATGTTTCAGTTTGACGCCGTAATAAATATTGGTGCCTGTCAGAAATTTCCGCGTTTCCTCGGGCAACTGCAAAAGTTCAGCGTTGCCACTGATGGTATCATATATATACAGACCTGAGAATGACTGATCTTTGGTTGTGGCCAGGATGAGTTTTCCCTGTTCGTAGGGAAGGATAACCAGAATATCTTTAAACTTAAATGCCTGCCCGCCTTTTACTACATGAAAACCAGTACCGTCAAATTCATTCAGACCGGACTCATTGGATCCTATATACAAGCGGTTATTGACAAGGAAAGAGAAGAAGGCAATTTTCCCCGGTATGCCCAGCATCTTTACCGAGCGGTAATCATACAGAAAGATTTGTTCCTGGGAACAGAAATATACCCTGCCCTGACCGGTATAGATTTTCCATACATCACCAAACTTGAGCTTTTTTGATCCCAGCATATCGGACAGCGAAAAGTACCTGAGGGCGCCCGTGGCATTGGGAATAAGCATACCAAACTCACCTATTCCTCCAACAAAAACCCTTCCGGCGCTGTCCGTGGCCAGCGACCTTACCAGTCCGCTGGGTACTTTGATCTTTCTCCAGGACGTTCCATCAAATTCGAGCACCCCGTCGTCATTGTTTCCGAAATACACAATACCACGACGGTCCTGCGCAATAGCATAACTGGTTTCGCCAAAACCATTGTCAAGTGCATTGTAGTTTTTAATAAATGGGTTTCCTGTTTTGTTTGGTTGTGAAAAAACAGGCATCAATAAGCATCCTACAATACACCCAAGAATGAATTTCTTCATATTTCAAGTTTGCAGCAGATTATTTGTCTAAAGATACAACGATAATCATATAAAACATCAATGGCCGGCAATTATTTACCGGCCATTGATGAAAGCAGTTATTCAGAAATCGCATGATCAGTGTGTCATCACGAAAACCTTCCCTGTATATACCTTGTTATTACTGTAAATACGAACAATGTATTCCCCTGGAGGGCCATAGAGGACGGCAGTGTTGAGCGGAGCCTTTTCCAGTTTTCTCCTGATAATCTCCTGTCCCGTCAATGTGTAGACAGCATAAGATCCGTTCAGCTGGCTGAATTGATCGCAGCGGATACAAACCATATTTCTGTCAGCATAAATCTGAATCTTCAGGTTGTCCGGGAGCATACCAATGCCGGTTGCAAGGATGGTGAGTGTATTGGAGGTAATATCACCGGGCTCGCTCAGCACAGATGAATTCACGGTGATCGAAAAATCGGTAACATCTGAAGCATAATTCGTACCATCATATCCCAATATTACCCAGGCTATGGAGAAATTCTCGTACCGGACAGAATCCACGGCAACTCCCAAAGGAGCATGGTTGAGAATAAATTCCGAAGGTACAAGGTTGGCAGAGCCAAATGTTACTCCTGAAAGTTCAAGCTTAATTTTTGCCCCGTTCAGGTTGGATTTACTCAAACCAGCATGATTGATCACAACCGTTTTGGGCTCAACTACAGCAGTGATGGGAATGCTGTTGCTAAACAACGGACTTCCACTTGCCAGTATTGCACCACCGATGCTCACCGAAAAATCAGGGATGGATTGATCAAAATCAGTTCCATCGAAAGCAAGAGTCAGGCTGGCATGTACGCTGTCGGTATAGCCAACAGATCCAATGGTCAACCCTGCCGGTGCATGATTCAGCATGAACTGTGAGGGAGAGAGTAAACCGGTCGAGAACTTGTCGTTTGATAAAGCGACCTGGACAACCGACCCATTCAGTGAAGTTTCTACCAGGGAATCGGCACTGATCTGAGCTGTGCGTATGCCGGCCTGCAAAGCGGTGATGACCGCAGAATTGGAAACCAGGGTGGCGCCTCCACGAAGCACACTTCCATCCACTGAAACAGAGAAGAAGGGATAATCGGAAGCAAAATAGGTTCCATCGAAAGAAAGTGTAATTTTCACTGCATAGGGACTAATTTTTAGCATACTGCCGATGCTCAGTCCCGGGGGAACGTTGTTCAGCGTGAAAACAGAGGCTGACAATACAGCGGCATCTTTAAACCTATCCTGTGACAAGTTTAGTATAAGGTTGGTACCATTTAAGCTGGTTTCAATGAGACCCGGGTTGCCTATATCAGCGGTGGGAGATTCGATCACTGCGCTTATACCCAAGGAATTGCTGGTTACTGAGCCATGACCATTCAATTCGGCAGGTGCAACGGTAATACTGAAGTTATTGATATCGGCGTCAAAATCGTAGTTGGCGCTATCGAAAGCGAGGGTCAGGCTGGCATGGGTGGCATCAGTTTCGGTAACAGATTCCACCGTGGTTCCAGTAGGGGCATTGTTCAGGCTGAAGTTCGCAGACGACAAGCTGCTATCAGCAAAGCTTTCATTCACCAGGGCAAGAGAGATAACCGCACCATTTAGGTTAGTTTCGGTCAGGTTGGGGGCCGAGGCTACCATCTGCTCCAAAATTGCGCTAATGATAAGGTTGTTGCTGATCAACTGAGTTCCACTTGCCAATACCGATGCGTCAACAAGAATCGAAAAATCGGTAACCGACTGATCAAAATCAGTTCCATCGAAAGCAAGAGTCAGGCTGGCATGCACGCTGTCGGTATACGCAACAGATCCAATGGTCAATCCTGCCGGAGCATGATTGAGCAAAAACTGTGAGGGAGAGAGCGCACCGGTCGAGAATTTGTCGCTCGACAAAGCGACCTGAACTATCGAGCCGTTAAGTGAAGTTTCCACCAGGGAATCGGCGCTGATTGCCACCGAAGGCGAACTAGTCTGTACAGCCTTAATGACCGTAGAATTGGAAACCAGCGCGGTACTTCCACGAAGCACACTTCCATCAATTGAAACCGAGAATTGAGGATAATCTGAGGCAAAATAGGTTCCATCATAAGAAAGTGTGATGCTCACGGCATAAGGACTGATCTTCTGCACATTGCCGATACTGAGTCCCGGAGGAGCATTGTTCAGCGTGAAAACAGAGGCTGACAATACTGCGGCATCTTTAAACCTTTCCTGTGACAAATTAATTGTAAGAATGCTGCTATTTAAGTTAGTTTCAGTGAGACCGGGGTTGCCCATATCAGCGGAAGGCGTTTCGATCACTGCGCTTATACTCAGGGCATTGCTTGTGACTGAAGCCACGCCATTCAATTCGGCAGGTAAAACGGTAATGCTGAAGGTATTGATATTGTTGTCAAAATCGTAGTTTGCGCTATCGAAAGTAAGGGTCAGGCTGGCATGGGTGGCATCTGTCTCGGTAACTGATCCTACGGTGGTTCCTGCAGGAGCGTTATTCAGAATAAAATTTGCAGGCGAGGGGCTGGCATTCGCAAAACTCTCATTGATCAAAGCAAGCGAAATGACTGCACCATTGAGGTTAGTTTCGCTCAAGGCAGGCGCTGTGACCGTGAGCTGTTCTATGGTTGCTTTGAAAGTAATCCCTGTTGCTACAGTGATATTCCCGAGCGCATAATTATCCAGAGCCGCCTGATTTACAGTCAGCGTTGCATTGTTGATGTCGGCATCATAATCAACAGTCCTGTTTCCGCTAAGGACAATCGTTACCTGGTTGGGACTGTTTCTCACAACCGCGCCAATGGAAACGCCTGTTGGCAGGTTGCTCATGGTGAAATTTCCAGGTACGAGAGAAGATGCGAAGGTTCCGTTGGAAACCGTAACCGTGATATCCCTTCCATTTTCTGCCCCTTCAATAATATTACCTCCTGCCGACATAGTCATGGATACTGTTCCCGTATTGGCAGTAAAGGTAACCCCACTGCTTGCACTTATGGTACCTGATTCCAGATTAGTCAGTTCCTGGTAACCGATGGAAAGCGTGGCGTTGGTAATGTCAGAACTGTAAAACTTCGTACGGTTGCCGCTTAAGAGTACGTATGCATGGGTGTTGTCAATCCTGGTAACCGATCCAATGGTAACACCCTCGGGCAGGTTGGACATGCTCCAGTTTGCACTATTCAGGGTAGACTGGAAATAGTCGTTAACGAGGGTCACGTCAATCCTGGCCCCATTTTCTGCTCCTTCATAGATTGCCGAAGCGTTCAACATGGTAAAGCTCACATCGAAGACTGTGCTCTCTCCCCCTGTAAAATCGGAAAAACTGGTCACCGTTCCCGTAAGCGAATTTGAAGCCTGGGTAGTCAGGTTCAGTTTTTTCCAGAAGGGACTGTTCCATTTCCCCATGTATATCGAGGCTTCGCTGCCCGCTATATCTGCGTCCACATAATTCAGACTAAGATCGCAGCTGAAATTACTGATATTACTCTGTGAGAGGCTCCAATAGCGGTTCAGATAACTCGTTGCAGAGGTATTAAAAGGATGTTTTGAGTTAATTACTTTCACCGACACATAGGCTCCGGCTCCAAAAGAACCTGAGGTAAAATTAAGGGTGGCAGGGGAATACTCTGCCGTGCCTGTATTGTCTCCTACAGGAAAGGTAAATGAACTTGCTCCATTGAATAATTTACGGACTTCACCGTTACCTGAAGCAATGATCATGCTGGTTGCCGAAGGCGTACCCGAAATGGTGGTAGCCGAAGAAAGCGATAAGATACTTGAGCCAATATTGAGATTGCCTGAGCTTAGGTTAAGGCTTCCGGCCAGGCTTGCATTGTTGGTCAAGGAAAGGCCGAGGGCATTGTTGAGGGTGAGTGTTCCAAATGAAGTGGGTAATGATCCACCTATTTGTTGGGCTGAGGAGCCGTTGAAAATGACTTCTCCGGCGCTTCCCGGGGAAAGAAAGACCGTACCACCGGCGGCATTATTGTACCAGTTACCATCGAGGTACATCTTCCCTGCAAGACTGATCCGCCCGTTGAACGAACCGATCGACTGGTTATTATAGTCGGCCCCGACGCCTTTCATGTTGACGACCCCGTTATTGGCCACCACAATGAGCGCTCCATTATTGACAAGCCCCTTTTGCCCGAAGGAAGAGGAACAGAATGCCAGGGCGACGAACAGGATTATGAATTGACGCATTTTCATGCTTTTTTCATTTTGAAAATCTGCATACTTACCAATCAATAATGTAAACCCTCCTGGTTTTACTGTTTCTTTTCAAGAGCTTCAACCCGCTGCTGCAGGGTTTCGATCTGCTTCTGCTGTTCCTTGATGGCTTCAATCAATACAGGGATCATTTTAACATAATCCACCGATTTCATACCATTTGGATCCGTAACCACGAGTTCGGGAAGGACCTTTTCAACCTCCTGCGCAATTACACCAATCTGTTCACCAGAGGGAAACTCTATATGCTCAAGATTTTCC
>JAKAMP010000095.1 GCA_021812865.1 Bacteroidota bacterium
AAAACCATGAACGAATGACCAATGAACAATACCAGAAATATTTCGACGAATTTGACCCGGATTTGTACAATCCACGCGAGTGGGCAAAAATGGCCAGGGCAGCCGGGATGAAGTATGCCGTGATCACTACCAAGCACCATGAGGGCTTCTGCCTGTTCGATTCAAAATTCACCGACTATAAAGCAACCAATACACCCATTCACAAAGACCTGATCAAGGAATGGGTGGAAGCCTTCAGGGCTGAAGGGCTGAAGGTTGGATTCTATTATTCGCTGCTCGACTGGCATCACCCGGATTATACCATTGATGCGTGCCACCCGCAGCGGGCTTCAACCGATGCCGAATATGCCGCCCTCAACAAGGGGAAAAATATGGACAACTACCGGAAATATCTCAAAGACCAGGTGCGCGAACTTCTCACCAATTACGGAAAGATCGACATCATTTGGCTCGATTTTTCTTTCCCCGGAAAAAATGGGAAGGGACATGAGGACTGGGACTCTGAAAACCTCCTGAAAATGATACGTACCCTGCAGCCGGGCATCATTGTGGACGACAGGCTTGACCTGATGGATGAGCCTGGTGGTTGGGATTTCAGAACTCCCGAGCAGTACAAGCCACGTGAATGGGTTACCTATAAAGGACAGCGTGTTCCCTGGGAAACCTGCCAGACGTTTTCCGGTTCCTGGGGCTATTATCGTGATGAAACTTCATGGAAAGACACCAAACAGTTGCTGGAGCTGCTCATCGAAACGGTTAGTAAGGGCGGTAACCTGATCCTGAATGTGGGTCCCACCGCCCGCGGAACATTCGACTACAGGGCACAGGACCGGCTTAAAGCCATGGGTGAATGGATGGACGTTAACAGCCGCTCGATCTATGGCTGCACCCAGGCGCCTGCGGAATTCAAAGTCCCTGCCAATACCCTGCTTACGTATAATGAGAAAACAAAAAGACTGTATATCCACCTTCTGACTTACCCCATGGGATCATTGTATCTCGAAGGCTTTGGCGGTAAGGTAAAATATGCACAGTTCCTGCATGATGCTTCGGAAATCATCATGAGTCCCGAAAACAACGGCAAAGACCTTAACCTGTCACTCCCGATCCTGAAGCCCCACGTGGAAATCCCCGTGATCGAACTGATGCTGAACTGATTTACTGCTTACTATATCCATACAGGTTTGTGCAGAGAACAATGATTTGTTCAGCAAACCTGTATGGGTTTTTTACCCGAAAACTTAAACCCGAAACACCAAATTTCAAACTTCAAACTTGAAACCTTAAACTCTAAACACTTTTCATTTAAGGCAAATAATCCACCTTCTGTGCGCCCGGTTTCCATCCGTAATCCGGTTCAAAATAGTTCCACAGCAGGGATGAGATTCTCCTGATAAGCACATATCCCTCATTGTTCCTTGTCCAGCTCGTATCCTGCTGGTTTTTTGTGATCACACAGAACACATAATCCCCGTGCGGGGCATTCACCAGAACGGTTTCTGAACGCGATTGGTCAACGGCTCCCTGCTTCGACGCTACCTGCACATAAGGTGGTATCTGCGACAGGGCTTCCCCGTTCCAGTATATTCTTGTCAGGTGGCGATAGATGGCCTCGCTTGCAGCCGGACTGATCACTTCTCCATTCCTGATTTTTAAAAATAGGCTGGCCATTTCCCTCGGTGTGGTCTGTCCCCAGCCATATTCGGCATAGGCTTCCTGCCTTCCATTTACCCTTGAATTCACCCGGGTGGAAACAAATCCTTCCCCGGCCAGCCAATTATTGATGGCATTACCCGATCCCGCCAGTTCCTGCAGGTATATGCTGGCATGGTTATCACTGAAAGTGATCATGTGGGTCATCAACTGTCGTATGGAAATATCTTCCCCAGGGGCAAACCGGCCGAGTGCATCTTCCCCTTTCCAGGGATAATGAAGGGAATCGGCGTAAAACTTCACGGTACTATCGGGATGAAGCGCGCCGGTATATATTTTTCCCCAGAGAGTGCATAGGATCGGAACCTTGATCATACTGGCTGTAGGGAAGAGGGTATCCATATTTATCCCGGCCTGCAGTCCGGTGCGCGGATAATACACATATACGCCGGCTGTGCCATGAAAACCCTGCAGCGTGCTTTCAAGCATGGACTGGAGTTTCTTCTGATCCGGCTGCTGCCTGCAGGCATTGAACGTAAGGACTGATAAAAGGATTACCGGTAGCAGCATAAGGTTCCGTGATTTCATAATGATGATGAATTAGGAGGTTGAATGTTCGGTAAAAATACACGAAGCAGGTAAAAATAGAAATTTACACGGTCTCTTCAAAACTGTATTTTTCAACTATCTTTAATTCTGTAATGGCTTCGTGCAAATTCTTTCATCCTGATTTTATGAAAAAGATGATATCTCTGATTTTTGCCATTTTTCTGATTATTACCCTGCAAGCCCAGGAGCAGCATCACCCCGATCCTGTTACCCTTGCCATTGGCTCCCCTGCACCTGATTTTAACCTGAAAGGAACTGACGGCCGGATGCATTCCCTGGGCGATTATGCCTCTTCCCCCTTGCTGGTGGTGATCTTCAGCGCCAACCATTGCCCCACTGCCCAGGCATATGAAGACCGGATCAAGGATATCGCCAGCGATTATAAAAGCAAAGGCGTACAGGTTGTTGTGATCTCTTCGAACAGCGCTCAGGCGCTGAACCTGTCCGAAATGGGGTATACCGACCTGGGCGACAGCTTCGATGAGATGGTGATCAGGGCAAAGGATAAAGGCTTTAATTTTCCCTATCTCTATGATGGCGACAATCAGAAAGTGGCCCTCCAATACGGACCGGTAGCCACCCCTCATGCCTTCGTATTTGATCGCGACCGGTTATTGCGCTATTGCGGTCGCATTGATCATTCCGAGAAACCGGGAACCGGTCATGGGGAGGACCTTCGCCTGGCGATAGACCAGGCACTCGCAGGAAAACAACCTGATCCTGCCGTGACCAAGGTGTTTGGGTGTTCCATCAAATGGTCATGGAAAAGCGCCTATACCGAAAAATTATATAGGGACTGGGCAGCGCTGCCTGTAACCCTGGATAGTATTGGTCCCGACAGCGTAAAATACCTTCTGCAGAATCACTCGGGGAAACTTCGTCTCATCAACGTATGGGCTACCTGGTGCGGTCCTTGCGTGAACGAATTCCCCGATTTTATTACCATTGACCGTATGTACCGGGGGCGCGATTTTGAGTTCATCTCCATCAGCGCAGATAAGCTTTCAAAAAAGAACAAGGTGCTTGGATTCCTGAAAGCCCACCAGGCATCAAACAAAAATTATATTTTCAGCCGGGATAATGTTTACGAACTGATCGAAGCCATCGATCCCAATTGGCAGGGCGCATTGCCTTATACCGTTCTGGTTGAACCGGGAGGGAAAATCGTATATGGACAACAGGGACCAATCGATCCGCTGCAGCTTAAAAAACGGATTGTTGAAAACCACCTGCTGGGAAGAACCTATTAATACCCATTCCTGGTATTCCTGAATTCCCTGATAAAAGCGCCGGCCAACGGATAATTTGTTAAGGCCCGGTTGTATGAGGATTCTTTATTTTCGCACAAAACGGTATCCCATCCTGTCAATCCCCCCATTCACGTAAATGGTAATCGCCTTTGCTTTTCTTTTACCAGTTATGAATTCAAGGGTTTTCATGCCGTATTCCGGGTCACTGTAGGTACACAGGAACCTGTTTCCGCCCATGGGCTGCAGAATGGCCGTGAGCCGCGGATGATGCTCGAATGTTACTTTAAGCTCATCCCCGTTTCTGGAAATGTAAAGCCTGCCATAGGCTTCATTTGTATATGTTCCACAGTATGCCTTCAGCAGAAGGGCAGGAGAGGGGCGCTTGCTGGTTGAATCCCTCCATGATGCGATCTGTTCCTTGCCGGCCAGCTCTGATTTCTTTTCCTCTGCAAGGTAATAGTCACTGTAATTGTGATAGGGCAATCCCAGGTAGGCATCTATGATCTGCCATTTCAGGGCTTCGTATAACGAGTTCCGGTCACTGTTGGTTAGAACGATTATCCCAAGCTGTTCCTCCGGAAGGAAGGTAATGGATGAAAGAAATCCGTTCACCGCGCCTGCATGACCAATCACCATCCGTCCGTCATAATCGCTGAGCCTCAGACCAAGTCCATATAAGGCGAAATGGGTGGGATTGCCGAATGGATTCCGGGTCATCCCAACAACCATCTGCGGCTGCCTGGTCCTTGCCATAACCTTCCAGGGAAGAACCTGTTCCCCTTTGTAGCGTCCGCTATCGAGCTGACACATCACCCAGTGGCTAAGGTCGTTTACCGATGAGCCTATGCTTCCCGCTGCCTTCAGATTATCGATCAGGCCAGTTGGGGTTTCAACCAGCGAATCGCCATCCATGGTATACGCCTTGCTGGTATTGCTCTGTTTGGCAAAATTATCCGAAAGGGCTTGCGTTCGTGTCATTTCCAGGGGAGTGAAAATCCTGGCACTGACAAAATCTTCCCAGGGCATTCCGCTGATCTGAGGAATGCATTCTCCGGCTATTTCAAATCCTGCATTGGTATAACCGTATTTCGCTCTGAATCCGTAAACGGGGGTAAGTAACCCGAATTTTTGAATCACCTCTTTTGAACTGAGTCCTGAAGTCCAGTACATGAAGTCGCCCTGGTAGGTTTCCAGTCCCATGCGATGGCAAAGAATATCGGTAAGGTTCATTTCCTTCGAAACCCATGGATCTTTCACCCTGAATCCGGGAAGCCAGCGCTGCACCTTGTCATTCAACGAACATTTTCTTTCATATTCCAGCAGGGCCATGGATGTGCCGGTAAAAGCCTTTGTATTCGATCCGATCATAAATAAAGTATTCTCATCCACCGGGTCGTTCTGCCCAACGGTTTTGGTGCCATATCCCTTCATCACAGTAATTTTCCCGTCTTTAATAATACATACAGCCAATCCCGGAAGGTTCCAGTCCTGCATCGACCGGTTGATGTATATGTCTAGACTGTCCATGATGAAGGGTGGCATTTGCGATGTTTCCTGTGCATGAATGCCAATATGAATAAGCATTGCAGCGGACAGAACTGAAAAAAATACTTTCATGGCGTTTTGTTATATAAATAATGAATGATTTCGCATTTGAATCGCCCTTGTCTGGCAAATACGAACATCTTGATATCCGATCATAAACATGGGGATTCCATCATATCTTCCCATCCAAATTTATTGGGATGAAACGAACATGTTTGCGAATAAACACAAACACCAATGAACCGAGTTTACTAGCTCGGCGAAGCCAAAATAGCAAACATGGAGTTCCATCTGACCATTAACTAATAAATATTTACGGATGAAAGTAATGAAAAACGGGAGAACCTTGTCCTCCCGTTGATAATTAATGTTTATGAAAAAGTCCTACCCCCTGGGATTGAACATGTCGGCCGGTTATAAATCGCGATGGCATTCAGTGCATTTATAATCTTTCCAGTCTGTTCCAATGTCTATGGGATGCTCAAATTCAAGCGTTGAATTGATGTTGGCAAATTTCATTTTATTGGAGGGACCTTCAGCAATAATGGTATGGCATAGATCACAGTCCTTCGATATGGTTTCCCCTTTTTCGGTTTTATGTGTACCCGAATGACAACGGAAACAACCATCGGATTCCATATGGCCAATATGGTTCAGGTAACTGGCATAGGTTACATGCATTTCAGGGAATGCGTTCAGTTTGAATTCATTCTGAATGCCTGTGATTGCCTTGTCGATCAGGGTTTTGCTGCTGGCATAGATAGCTGGATGCACCACTTTGTAATAACGGTTGATGGAATCGCGGATAAACATCAGGGCCGAATCTGTATTGGTGAAAGGCAACTTCAGGATTTTCATGGCTACCTTTTTAATGAAGGGCAATTCCTGAGGAATTTCGCCCGAAGTTAGCGCTGCATCCAGATAGGTTACCGGACTCTTATAGGAATGGGAAGGCCGGTTATGACAATCCATACAGTCCATGGTTCTTGTTTCAAGACTGTCCATGGCGCCCTTTCCGAGCGGATTTTCCGTATCCTGGAATATCTTCACTTCTTTTGTCTTCAGGTTGGTATATTTTACATAAGGAATGGTTTCCCTGTCATTGGTTGAGGCTATATATTCAATCTTTACATCGGGATTGATATGCCAGTGAATGCCTTCTGTGAGTCCCATGGAACTGTATGCCGGACCGGTTTTCATTACGATAGAAATGTTATATTCACTGTTTGCCGAATCGGTGAGGTAATTTCTTTCGTTACGGAGAGAACGGGCATAAAATTTTTGCGGCCAGTGGCATCTTTCGCAGGTTTCCCTTGCAGGGCGCAGATTCTTGATGGGAGTAGGAATGGGCCTTGGATATACATTGAAGGCAACCGCATATACCTGGTACAAACCGGAGAGTTTCGATTTCACATACCAGTCGGCGCCTTCGCCCACATGGCATTCCACACATTTAACCCGTGCATGGGGAGAATGAAGGTAGGTGACATATTCAGGCTTCATCACTTCATGACACAATTTTCCGCAAAATGAAACCGACTCGGTATAGCGGAATGCCTGGTAGCTTCCCATGGCTGAAACGATCAGGAAAAGCAAGGCGCTGGCAGAAACAATGACAATTCTTCTTCTGTGCCGGGGCTGGTTCATATCCAAAACAGGCCAGTGCGGCATTCCTGTTTCAGCTACCGCGTGCTTCTTTCTGGTAACAATCATCCCGATGATGGCGAGCAGGATTCCAACAATCAGCACAGCCGGCAATACAATGTAAATATAAAGTCCCAGATACGCACTGCTGGCGCCTACAGTGAGTGAAATAATGAATAGTACCAGTATCAGCAGCGCACAATTAATGGCAATGACTAATCCCAGCAAACTTATCCAGTTGTAAATCGACTTTGGAATTTTCATAATTCTGCTTTTGTTTTTGAAGTTTGTCCTACATCTTTTTGATTATCTTACCTGAAATAATTTGAGCAATCTTGCGGCGGGTCAGAATATACAACCCCTTTTGTATCAATATGCCGATTCAAAAATAAGGATTTCATGCAAATTTCCTTATTAATTGTACCTGTTGGAAATCATAAGGATCGCAATTCAGTTTCATTCAACACTGGGACAAATTGAAAATTATGGAAATCGTAATCGATTTGCAATATAAAGATAATGAGATGATTGGCTACTAAATGGGATCACTGCAGAAATGTTCCGGTTTGAAAGTAATGATATTATCCGGCGCGATCAACGACGTATGTCGGTATAGGTAGCGACAAATAACGCAATTATGCTGAAGAATTCTTCTATATTTTTTGTCCCGGGATAGAATAGAAAAATCAACAAAATTATCAATCAATCTTTCAAAATAGTTGAATATCCTACAGGTCTTCATTCATTGAATCACTGTATACTCATTCAATCCTAAGATCCTTCAGAAAAAGTTCAATATTCCTGATTTTTTCAATCCGGTCCAGGGAGTATGTCTTTGATTTTTCCTGGTTCTGTTCCAGAAAATGTTTTGCCATTTCAAATAAACGGGTGGCTGTAATTTTCTGCCCGGTTTCCAGCAGGATTTCTGCCCTGAGAAACAACAGGTCTGCAAGAATATCGCTCTGATCGGGGTTAAATGCCCGTACAAGGATGATTTGTTCCATATTGCCGGGATCCTTCACGAGCTCATCCAGGTTTACCTGCAGCAATTTTTCCGCAGCCTCATTTAATTGCAGGCTGGCCGCTTCGAATTGCTGCTCGTTTTTTAATCTGAGGATAATTCTCAGAAACCTGCCGAATTCCTCAATGAGCCTTAAAATATAGTCTTTCTGATACATGCATCCTGTTTTTATAGCCCTTCAGGGTAAAAGGGCAAGTTCATTAAGGATACTTCTTGTAATATCTATCCGGTATCTTCCGAAATCCTGCATATTGAAATCATCGCCTCCCTGAATGCAGGTGCTGAAAAAATAAACATCATTTCCCTTCTCCATCCAACCTACATACCAGCCTACACTGTTTGTAACTGCCCAGCCGGTTTTTGCCCTCAGCATGTACCCGTCGCCCTGCTCAACAACCATAATCTTTTTAACGATATCCAAATTGCGCATTGAAAAGGGCAATTGATTAAGATAAAGGCGTTTCAAAAAATCGATTTGCTGTGCCGGAGTGATTCTCAGATCTCCTTGTAGCCAGAACTGGTCAATGCCGCCACCTGTTTTCCTGTTTCCATACCGGGCCAGGGTAACCCAATATTGCATTTTCTTTGCGCCCACCCTTCGCGCCAGTTCCTGGTAGTACCATACCACAGAGTACCGGAACGCCGAAGCCAGGTCGTTGTCCCTGTCCCAGTTTTCATTGCCCC
>JAKAMP010000096.1 GCA_021812865.1 Bacteroidota bacterium
AATTCAGATCACCAATATAAGTCCAGCCGCCTCCATTCCACATGGCAACAGCGCCGCCCGTACCCGCAGTGAAAGCGCCTCCACCGACATACAAATGACCATTTGCATCGGCTGTAAGCACATTCACCCAATGGTCCCAGTTAGTCATATCTAGTTTTGCCCAGCCGGAACCATCCCAGCTATATACATCGGTTGCTCCACCGGCATAAAGTATGCCACCAGCCATACACATGGTATTGATTGTAATGTTGCCGTCATAACTTCCAATATTGGTCCAGGAAGTTCCATTCCATTTGGCCACATAATGTTTTCCATTATTATCGGTGAACGCTCCCCCGATGTAAAGGTTGCCATTTGAATCACCACAAATGGAAAAGATCGCATCGTTCACGTTAAGATTTCCTACAGTTGACCAAGTACTTCCGTCCCATTTGGCCACATAATGTTTCCCTGAAATATCGGTGAATAGACCAACCGCATATAAATTTCCCGATTTATCGGCATACATATCGCTTACACCGTTTACATCGAGATTTCCTACCACGCTCCAGCTTGAACCGGAAGTTGTGCTGCTATTGTCCTTACTGCAGCCCATTATAAGCGAGGAAACCATACCCACGAAGGTTATCAGCCTTATCCAGCCAAAGGTTTTCATGATCATGAATTTTAAATTAATTATTTCACCAAGTGAACTCTTCCTTTCTCATAAAGGATTGAAAATGAGAACCATCGGTTCTCCTCCCCACTATGTATGTTGCCCGAGGAGTATGTTCTAAAAGTAAAAGAATTGGAACTGAATGACAAAAAGAATGACCAACTTTTGATAAAAAAATCACTTTTGTCCGACAAAAAAACGGAATGATCGTTTTTGTTGATTAAGTTATTGAATATCAATTGATATTTTTTGATTTTCAAATTATTCAAAATCTTTATAAAGAAGATATTTTTTACGGATGACCTTGAAGTTGGCCAATGGTCCTGCCCAGCTTTTTCTGATGCGGGTAGCAGACCAGCCTGCAATGATCTGTTCCTTCAAACTGGCCGTCCCTGCAAGGGTATTGAAATAGGAATTGAAGAATGAATCTTTTTGCACCGATCTGGTGTAAGCAAGAAAAAGCCAGTCGAGTACCAGCTCCCTGTGTTGAACCAGTTCCTTCAAATTCTCGTTCCTGAGGTCCACGCCGCAGCACTCCTGTCCTATATGAAGAGGATTCTTGCTCATTCCAGGAATGGAACGGGGCGTATACTGGATTTCGCAAACCGGGAAGCCGGGACACCCGAAAACCTCGAAAGGGAAATCAGTACCCCTTCCGACATTCATCATGGTGCCTTCGAACAGGCAAACCGAGGGATAGAGCAGAACACTTCTCTGCGAAGGCAGGTTTGGTGAAGGTCTTACAGGCAGAGAACCATTCCAGGTATGGTCGTAACCCAGGCAGGGAATGACCGTGAGCTGGCAGTGAATCCCCTTTTTCAGCCATCCCTCTCCGTTGATCATCCGTGCATATTCTCCAATGGTCATGCCATAGACAATGGGAACAGGGTGCAGTCCAACAAACGAACGGTACTTCTTTTCGAGTACCGGCCCGTCAACATAGAAGCCGTTAGGATTGGGGCGATCGAGCAAGAGAACGGGTATATGCTTTCCCGCGCAGGCTTCCATCACGTAGCTGAGCGTTGAAAGATAGGTAAAGAAGCGTACGCCCACGTCCTGGATGTCGAAAACCATCACATCGATCCCTTCCAGGTCTTTGGAAGAAGGTTTGAATTTTTCGCCGTATAGGGAAACAATGGGTATGTTGGTTTGCGGGTCGGTGGAGGAGCTGAATTCTTCACCGGCATCGGCTGTTCCCCGGAAACCATGTTCCGGTGCAAAGATGCGAACAATGTGAATCCCAGCCCGTAGCAGACTGTCTACCAGGTGCGTGGTTCCGATTATAGAGGTGGCATTGGCCACAACCGCAACCGACCTTCCCCTCAGCAGGGGAAAATACTGTTCCGTGCGCGCAGCCCCGGGAACCGGATCCTGTGCGATTATTGAAACCAAGAAAGAAAAGCACAGGCTGAAGACGACTAAAAACCTCATTTGACGGATGATTGTGGCATATAAAAATAACACAATTCTCCAATACATACAGGATAACTTTCCGACGGGGAGGTTGTGAGTTAGGTAAAATTCGTGTAGGTTTGCGGTACACACACTTGAACATTGAACACCGAGTATTTCATTGCACGAAGGCTGATCAGCGATAAGGAAAGCAGCCGGCAACTCTCCCGGTCGATTGTAAAGATTGCTGTATTTGGCATTTCCCTTGGACTGGCGGTGATGATTGTGACCATCGCTGTGGTAACAGCTTTCAAGCAGGAAATCCGTAACAAAGTAATCGGCTTTGGGGCAGCCATCCAGATCGTGAATTTCGATTCGAACATCTCCTACGAAACCCAGCCGGTGAACAAAAATCAGAAATTTCTTCCCAAACTGGCCCGAATACCCGGAATAACCCATGTGCAGCAATTTGCAACCAAACCGGGCATCATCAAAGCCAACAGCGAGATACAGGGTATTGTACTGAAAGGGGTGGCTCCCGATTTCGACTGGTCGTTCTTTGCCTCAAACCTCAAAGAAGGAAAGATTTTCAGCGTAAACGATTCGACCACCTCCACCAGCATCCTGCTTTCAGTTAAAACAGCATCGCTCCTTCATCTGAAAACCGGCGACGATCTGATCATGTACTTTGTACAGGACCCACCCCGCATGAGAAAATTCAGGATTTCGGGATTATTCGAAACAGGCCTCGAGGAATTCGATAAAACATTTGCCCTGGCCGATATCAGGCAGATACAGCGGTTGAATAACTGGGGACAGGATTCCATCAGCGGGTTTGAAATTTTCATTAACGATTTCGACAGGCTGGACGATCTCACCTACCAGGTAAAAAATGTGGCCGGGTACCAGATCGATAAAAACGGTGAATCCCTGAGAATTGAAAACATTTACCAGAAGTATCCGCAGATATTCGACTGGCTGAACCTCTTCAATATGAATGTCACCATCATCATTGTACTGATGCTCGCCGTAGCAGGCATCAACATGATTTCGGGACTCCTGGTACTTATTCTAGAGCGTACCAACATGATCGGTATTCTGAAGGCCCTGGGTACCAGCAATGTGAATGTGCGAAAGATATTTCTCTATATGAGCGGGTTCCTTGTTCTCCGTGGATTGTTATGGGGCAACCTCATCGGGCTGGCCATTTGTTTTGTGCAGTACTATTTCCATATACTGAAACTCGACCCAAGCGCTTATTTCCTTTCCACTGTACCTATCAATTTTGAATGGTTCTATTTCCTGCTGCTGAATATAGGCACCATGCTTACCGTACTGGTTATCTTGCTGCTCCCCTCCTATATCATCGCGAAGATCAGTCCGGAAAAAACGATTCGCTTTAATTGAATATTCAAACTTCCGGTGAGGATATTTCCCTGACCGTCCGCTAAAAGGACATTGAAATTGCTACCATCCGGAATTTACCTTTTAAGCTCGGCAAGCCTCTGTTCCAATGCAGCAAGCTTGTCCAGCATTTCTTTTTCGAGTTTCTTCACCGCCAGTTCCATGGCTTCCTTGTCATTCATCATTTTTGCATCCATGGATTCCTTCATCCTGACCAGTTTTCCGTTCTGGCTGTAATAAATAAGCATCATGAGCGCAATCCACGCAATGATGCTGGTCCACAGCACAAGACGAACTGTGTTCAGCCTGGCGTTCATGGCATCCTGTTTTTGAGAAAGGGCATCATTCATTCCTTTTGACTGAACCTGTAAGGAATCCATATCCGCTTTAACCTGACTCAATGCATCCTCCGATTTTTTAAAACCATCGGCCATATCCTTTTTCAAGGCATTCATTTCTTTGGAGCATTTGGAAATACTGTATTTCATCTGCTTGTCAGTTTTCTTCATCTGGTCAATCTCACTCTGCAGATCGGTTTGTGCCTGAGTGTATGCAATCACAGGCAAAAAGAGGAAAATAAGCATACTCAGAAAGTAAGAAATATAGGTTTTCATAGCCAGAAGGATTAAGTTATGCACATTTTACTTAAAATTACGAAAACCATCAGGCGAAGTCAAGCACGAAAAGGAGTTTTGGAACATCATTCAGGCAAAATGGCTAATTTTGTGATCATGATCGAGGCTGAAGAATTGTATTCGATCCTGCAGCGATGCATGGGTAATCCGCTTCCGGGTAAGCAGGCGCAGATGTCCATGCTTCCGGAAGGAAGAAGCCTGGAACCTTCAACAGGCAGTCCGCGTCTGGCTGCTGTTTTATTGCTGCTCTACCCTAAAAATAACCAATGGCATACCGTTTTCATTAAAAGGAATGAGTATCCGGGGCATCACAGCGGGCAAGTGAGTTTTCCGGGAGGAAAACGCGATGGCAACGACAAAGACATGGCAGGCACGGCCCTAAGGGAAGCGAAAGAAGAGACAGGCATTGACGAATCGGAGATCAGGCTGGCGGGACCCTTATCGCCCCTGCATATTCCTGTAAGTGGCTTTCATGTGCATCCTTTTGTGGGAATGCTGTTCAATACGCCATGTTTCAGTCCCGATTCCACAGAGGTGCAGTACCTTATTGAAACGCCTGTCCGCAACTTGCTGAATCCTGCAACACGCAGGGTAACCACCATGGTGATCAGGGGAAATGAAGTAAGAGTGCCCTTTTACCAGGTAAAGGGTGAAACGGTCTGGGGCGCCACTGCCATGATTCTTGCCGAGTTCCTGTCCCTGTGCAGTCAGATTACTTCTGTGCTATGATCTTTTTGTAATGCTCGTATCGATCGAGAATTTCATTTACATAATTAACGGCCAGATCTCCCCTGCAATAGCCGAATTCAACCACAGGGTCGTGATACACTGCCGGATCGGACTTTTGTTTCATGTAGATGTCAACGTTCTTGTCCCATATATACGGGTTTTTCCCATTTTTTGAAGCCAGACGCTGGGCGTCATCCACATGTCCAATTCCCATGTTGTAGGCGGCAAGTACAAATTTAATCCTCTGGTCCTTGTCGCCAATGGTTTTTGCATAGCGTTCATCGAGGTATTTCAGAACCTTCATGCCAGCCCTGATGTTATCGGCCGGGGAGGTAATATGGTCTATGCCGTACATTTCGGCTGTTGAAGGAAGGAGTTGCATCAGGCCATAGGCTCCGAGCCAGGATTTGGCCGTTGGATTGAAGCGCGATTCCTGGTAAATGATGGAGGCCACCAGTCGCCAGTCCCAGCCACTCTCCTTGCAGTATTTCTTGATCAGCGCATCGTAATCGGAGATTTTTCCAGTACGTCCTGCATTGTAATCACTGTTGAATATATAAGAAGTGCGTTCGTCGCGGAAATATTTTGCATAAAGCAGTGCATACTCCGTGCTTTTCATGTAGGTGAAAAGCCACTTGTTGGTTTCTGCCAGCAGGGCTTTCGAATTACTGTTCACGGCCCAGGCAAGGTTCTGGGGGAAGCTCAGGGCTGTGCTAATATCAAGGTCTGGATTATAGGTTTGACTGACCATGGCTGCATTTTCGTCACAGACCGTATAATCAATAACGCCGCCAGCTACCATGCTGATGAGCTGTTCAGCATCTTCAGGCACGGAAATAATGTTGAGACTGTCGCCTATTTCTTCTGCCAGGTTGTGCATGCGCCGTTCATAGGCAGATCCTTTCTGCACGTATATGGCAACATGGGTGGTAGCGAGGTCTATGGGATTTCTTATCAGCAGGGCATCGACATCGTCGGCAGTGAGATTTCGCCAATTCATGGGTTTACGCTGTATAAGCACCTGGCGGGTCTGCATCATGGGCATGGTAAAAGCCACATGCTTTTTCCTGTCGTTGGTAACTGTAAGGTTGATGGCTATCAGGTCGCTCTCTCCATCGTTCAGGCTCTTAAAGGCATCACTAAGGCTGTTGGCAACCACAAGATCGATTTTTACACCCAGGTAGTTCGCGAAGGCCTGCAGCATGTCGTACTGATAACCCATGGGTTCGCCCCGGTAGATAAAATAATTGATTGAATTGTTATCGGTAACCGCTACCAGTTTCCCGCTTTTTCTGATTTCATCCAAATTCCGGGGAGTGGCACTGCCTCTGCCTTCCTGGCGGCTGCATGTATTGCCTATTACAAGGATCAGTACAAGCAAGATGATCCTGACAATTTTATTAAAAAGATTATTCCTGTTTAACTTCACGCGAAAAATTTAAGTGATACATTAAAAACATCTGTAAAGGCTTAATGTTCAGCAGGCATCTAATCGTAGAATACCCATGATAAGCCGAATTTAAACAGGGCCTTCGTCATAGGGTAATGCAAAGCATTGAAATAATCCCTTGGCATAAGGCCGTAGTTAGCATGTTCATATTTCAGATAAGCGCGTGTACGCTTGAGTTTGAGGTTCAGAAAGACATCAACATAGGGGTAATTCCCCAGCATTTTTTCGTGCTGGGTGTGAAAGTATCCGGTAACCGGATCGTAGTCATAGCCATAATAGCTTGTATAGTACCTGAAATCAAATCCGATTTCAGTAAGGAGAACATTTTTCACCAGGAAAGCCTCAAAGTAATTCGAAAGGAAGAGTGAGGCTGCGGGCAGGGGCAGAACCCTGCTGTTTGTGGAAGTCTGAAGGGCTATTTTATTCACCGAGGTCATTTTCCAGTAGTGGAAGGTTTTGTCGATAATAAAACTTGCTACAGCCAGATTCCCGCTATACTGGGCAGGATAACCAGAATCATTAAAATAAATAAAATTGTTCAGGTTGATAAGATCGGCTGTGGCAATGGCTTGTCCATCTGAAAGAAAGCTTGCGCTGGCTTCATTCCTGATTGTCTTTTTGAATGTATTATCCCAAATTTTGCTGTTTGAAGCAAAATTCGACAAGAGGTAATCGGGTTTGTCGGCTCTTGAAGTGAATTCGAGACGAATGCCGTTCTGGTGTTTTCCGCCCAGTCCCAGCGACATGGTTGCCTGGAGCAGGTAGCTGCCGAAGTCATAACCTGTGAAGGTATAATAGCCGGACGTTCTCCATTGCCAGCTCTGAGGCTTACCGAAAGAGAGAATGGCTCCTGCGCGCAGGTTCGCCAGGGTGGTAGTAAAGAAAGTGGTATTTTTCACCACCAGGGTATCGGGGGTGGGCGCTTCCTTGTAAAATCCATATTTGAGCAGTTCCTGTGAAAGAAGGAAACTGATGAAGAAGGGGAATTTTTGTGATTTTTCCCTGATGGAATACCGGAGTTGCGCGTTAAATTTCCTGAAGATGACTGAATCGCTAGTGATATCAGGGTTCAGATAGGTATGGGTAAAATAAGCTGAATCGTTTACCAGGTCGGTGACGGCGGAGTAGCCCTTAAGGTCGCTGTCGTAGAATGATTTATATATCCGGTCGTAGCGCAGCAGAAGGGAAAAGGTAGAAAGCGGAAGGTTGAGTTTCCTCAGAAAGGAATTCTTAGTTGAATCATTGATTTTCCCGCCGAGTTCGTACGATTGAAGCAAATAGAAGGTGTTCGAAAGGTATTTGTTCTTTGCATATTCCAGCTTTACCGGAAGGTAATCCTGGTTTTGGTCATACACGGCGCTGTCGTTGAGTAAGCCACCATTTTCCTGGTTGGTAAACTTATTAAGGCAGTAGGCTGCATACAGGGTATATTTGTTCCCCTGGAAATTGGTGTGTGCAACGAAGTTTCGGTCCTTAGTCCGCTGGTTGGGGTAGAGACCCGGGGAGGCATAAATGTTCAGCACGATTCCGGCATTCCAGTTCGATTTGATATCCTGGGTATGGGTAACGCTGAAAAATTCTTCGGCTTTATCGGAAGGTCCGCCATTGCTATAATGCAGGCTTGTAAAAGGGCGTCGTGTGTTGAAGAATAGAGTATTTTCGGGAGTTACAAGGTAAGGTTCAAGAGGATGCATAAGAATGAAGGGGGAAGAGAAGTGTTGCTGGCTGAACACGGTATTCATGGCAGGCAGTCCAAGGTTTCCAAGGTATGCATAGCTTATAAAATCTTTATCTACCGGATTAAAAACCTGGAAAGAATTCAGTAAGGTGTCGACCAGGAGGGTATCTTTTTGCATCCACTGGGTATTGAAGTGCCAGGTAAGGATGCGGAGGGAGTCGGGTGAAATGGTTTTAGGAGCCTGGCAGTATGTATGGAAGGAGACACTAAGGGCCAGGACAGCGGGGACACATAATTTTATGCCTTTGGGAAGGGTCATTTGTGTCGGGGGTGTGATGGAAGAAATTTATAAAACAAACGGAAGAAAAGCAAAAAGCGTATAAAATAAAAAGTC
>JAKAMP010000097.1 GCA_021812865.1 Bacteroidota bacterium
CTGCCCGATTTCATGAGAATAGTCCTGGGCATTGACAGAAAGACTGAATAATTCCCAAAGAATGAACATCATCAGGGGAATGCGGCAGAAAAAGGATTTCATACTGATCGGGTTATGGTTTAGTTTTAGGGTATTTAAAGATAAATGCGGGGTATAACCGTAATATAAAAATAATCTTTTATCGTTAAAAAGATAGAGGCCTGCTGGAATTTATGCCAGCAGGCCTCTATTCAATTGATTAATGAACTGTAATCCTATTGTAAGCCTTTATTTTCCCATTTCGAACACAAGGGTACCTCCCTGCATGATGTCGCTGTAACTTATCTTGTAGTTCTTAACCTCGTTTCCGTTCAGGGTTACCTTCTTCACCAGCATGTTGTCCTTGCTGAAATTCCTTGTTTCAATGCTAAATTTTTTGCCGTTTTCGAGGTTCAGCATGGCGCCCTGGACGAAAGGCCTGCCAAGGTCGAACTCGCCTGAGGAGGCATTCACCGGGTAAAAACCCAGGGCGGTGAGCACATACCAGGCCGACATCTGGCCGCAATCGTCGTTGCCGCAGAGTCCGTTAGGACCTGTAGTATACAGGGAATCGACGATCTCCGTGAGGATGCGCTGCGTTTTTTCAGGTTTGCCTGCATAATTATAAAGGTAGGCCACATGGTGACTGGGTTCATTGCCCTGGGCATACTGTCCGATCACACCCGATACATCGATGAATTCCGATCCGGTGCTAGGCTGTTCAAAAAGGGTGTCGAGCCGAGAAGCAAATACCTCCGGACCGCCCATCTTTTCCATCAGGCCGGGAATGTCGTGGGGAACAAACCAGCTGTACTGCCATGAATTGCCCTCAGTAAATCCGTTCTTGAACTGGGCCTTGTTGGGGTAGAATGGGGTGAGCCAGCTGCCGTTTGCGTTGCGCGGACGGATGAGCCTGGTTTCAGGATCGAACAGCAGTTCATAAGCCCTGGAGCGTTTGGTGAAATAGTCATAATCACCGGTCTTGCCTAGTTTCTTTGCTACCTGGGCAATACACCAGTCATCGTAGCCGTATTCAAGCGTGGAAGAAGCCGATTCGTTCGATTCCCCATGGGTACGTGCCATTACCGAATCGTAAGGAATGTAGCCATATTTCTTGTAAAGATCGGTGTTCCTGATGTTCTGCATGCCGGTTTTCTTCATGGCCGCATAGGCGAGGTTTACATCGAAACCTGGAATACCTTTCATAATGGCGTCGGCAATCACAGGAACGGAATGATACCCTATCATACACCAGGTTTCGTTGCCCCAGAGCGACCATACCGGAAGCAGGCTATCGGGGCTCTCCATATAATGTGCCAGCATGGCATTGACAAAATCAGCGGTACGTTCGGGTTGAAGGATGGTGAAAAGAGGATGCTCACCCCGGAAAGTGTCCCACAGGGAAAAAGTGTAATAGTTGTCAAATCCCACTGCCTTGTGGATCTTGCCATCCAGTCCGCGGTACTGCCCGTCCACGTCGGAATAGAGGGTGGGAGCCAGCATGGAATGATACAGGGCAGAATAGAATACAGTCAACTCATCTTTGTCTGCCGAGGTGGCTTTTACCTTGCCTAATTCATGGTTCCAGGCTGTTACAGCATTCTTAAGGGTTTTATCGAAGTTCCACTCGGGAATCTCGGTTCTCAGGTTCAGGGCCGATCCTTCTTCACTGGCCGACGAAATGCCAACTTTTACAAGCAGGGGTTCGTTGCCCGGTTCAAAGGAAATCAGGGCAGAACTGCGTTTGCTCAGTACTTCTTTCCCTTCTCCTGTGATCTGACCGTCTTTTACGAGCTCAACCTTATGGAAAGGCCTTGAAAATTCAGCGGTAAAGAAAACCCATTCATTGGCTGCCCAGCCATGGGAGAACCTGTATCCCTGAAGGGTAGTGTTGTTCATCACGGCTATTTTTGTTTCGGCAGGATTGTCCCAGTTTACGGCATGGCCGAGGTCAAGCACTACCTGTGGCGCCACACCGGCAGGGAAGGTATATTTGTGGAAACCAGCCCTGGGGGCGGTAGTGAGTTCCACCTTGATGTCGCCCTTCTTCAGCACAACGCTGTAATAACCGGGACTGGCCTTTTCATCCTTGTGACTGAAGGGGGAAAGGAATTGGGCAAGGAATTCCGATCCTCCCTTCGTAGTGTCGGAAACAGCATTGACCACGGTGGGCTGAAGGGTAATGTCGAGCATGTCGCCGATACCCGTTCCGCTCAGATGGGTGTGGGAGAATCCAATGATCACGCTGTCGGTATAGTGGTAGCCCGAACACCAGTCCCAGCCGCCATGGCCATTATCGGGACTGAGTTGCACCATGCCGAAAGGTACCGTGGCGCCTGGGTAGGTGTGCCCATGTCCGCCGGTACCAATAAAAGGATCTACGTATTGGGTTAAATTCTCCTGTTTGGTACAGGCGACAGACAAAATGCCTGCCAGTATAAAAAGTGAAAATGACCTCATAGATGAATATTTTAATTTGGGCGTAAAGATAAGGGTTGCCTGTGTTCATTGTCAAGCATGACGAACATTCTTTGCAGCATCTTTATCATTCCGCCGGGATAATTACCCTTCAACAGGGTTGAAGAGAACAGCTTAGGCTGTATCACTTTCTCGTATAATTTATGTAATATTGCAGTGGTTAACTTCTCCCGGCCATGTACGTTGACAACGTTTATACCAGTCAATATTTCCACTTCGGCAAAGGCCTGTTTGAGTGCTGGATTTGCTGAACTTGCCGTTCCCTGAGCTTCCTGCTTTTCTGCTTCCCAAATCATTGGTATTTCTGCAATCTTTCCTGCCATGACTGGTCTGATTTTCGATATTCGCCGTTTTTCGGTGCACGATGGCCCCGGTATCCGCACCACGGTGTTCATGAAGGGCTGCCCGCTCAGCTGCTGGTGGTGCCACAATCCTGAAAGCAAGCTGCCTGCCTGCGAGACTTTTGAGGAATCACGGATGTTCGATGGGCAGGAATTCAGGCAGATGAGAACCATCGGGAAAGAAATGCCTGTGGCTGAAGTGATGGAAGAAATAGAAAAGGACCTCGTTTTCATGAACGAATCAGGGGGAGGAGTCACCTTTTCGGGAGGGGAACCTTTGTTCCAGCCGCAGTTTCTGGAAGAAGCGCTGAGAGAATGCCGCAGGAAAGACATTCACACTACCCTCGATACCAGCGGTTATGCCAGCCGTGAAACCATTGAAAGGATTCTGCCCTATACCAGCCTGTTTCTTTACGATATCAAACACATGGATGATGAGCTTCACAAACGGTATATGAACCAGTCGAACAGTCCCATACTTGAAAACCTCCGGTTTATCAGCGAGCGGGGAGGGCAGGTTATCATCCGGTTTCCGGTGGTGGAAAAAATCAACGACCACCGGGAAAACCTTGATCAGCTCTCGTTATTTCTGAAATCGCTGCCAAACCCGGTGAAAGAGATCGATTTATTGCCTTACCACCGTATAGGAAGCGGCAAATATGCTAAATTTGGGAAAGAGAACCTGTTGGGGAGTATGCCCAACTACCCGAAAGAAAGATTACAGGAAATCGGAGATTTCTTCAAGGGGCAAGGCTTCGCGGTAAAGACCGGAGGTTGATACAACATTGCCGACTTGCGGGCAATTCAAAGAAAGCAGGCAATTTGTAAGGAATTCACAAAAGTCAATATTTCAAACATGATGACCGAACGCATACATCAGCTCAGGGAGCAAAGTCTCAACGCAGTGAACCGGATTTCGGCCGAAAGGGCTTTGCTGGTTACGGAATTTTACAAGGGAGAAACGGCAGGCCGGGTATCCGTTCCCGTTACCAGGGCCATGTGCCTGAAGCATATCCTGGAAAACAAGTTCATTTGTGTCAACCCCGATGAGCTCATTGTGGGAGAACGTGGTCCGGCGCCCAAGGCAACACCCACCTATCCCGAGGTCACCCTCCATTCCCTGAAGGATCTCGACATTTTGAATTCCCGTGAGAAAGTATTTTTCAGGGTGGATGAGGAAACGCGGCGCATTTACAGAGAAGTGATCATTCCCTTCTGGACCGGAAAAACGCAGCGCGACCGCATTTTCTCCCTCATGGAGCAGCCATGGCTCGATGCCTATGCCGCAGGTATGTTCACCGAATTCCAGGAACAGCGTGCACCGGGACACACAGCCAATGGCGACAAGATATACCATAAAGGTATGCTCGACCTGATCGCTGATATTGAAGAAGCCACAGGCAAGCTCGATTTTTACCGTGATCCTGATGCCCTGAACAAGCAGGAGGAACTCAAAGCGATGAAAATTGCCGCTGAGGCGATTATTCTCTATGCCGCACGTTATGGAGCCAGGTTGAGAGAAATGTCGGCTGCCGAAAGCAGGGAATGGCGCAGGAAAGAACTGGAAGAAATGGCTGCCATATGCGACCATGTGCCGGCACACGCCCCCCGCACGTTTCATGAGGCCCTGCAGTATTACTGGTTCGTACACCTCGGGGTCATCACCGAGCTCAATCCCTGGGATTCATTCAACCCGGGACGGCTCGATCAGCATCTCTGGCCCTTCTATAAACAGGAGCTGGCCAATGGAACGCTCAACGAAGACCGGGCCAGGGAAATCCTGCAATCCTTCTGGATCAAATTCAACAACCACCCGGCCCCGCCCAAGATCGGGGTTACCGCCCTCGAAAGCAACACGTATACCGACTTCTCGCTCATCAATATGGGTGGACTGCAAACCGACGGATCGGACGGAGTGAACGATATGTCTTACCTGCTGCTCGATGTGGTGGAAGAAATGCGACTACTGCAGCCCAGCTCCATGGTGCAGGTGAGCAAGAAGAATCCCGACCGGTTCCTGAAACGGGCCCTGCAGATCGTGAAGACAGGTTTCGGCCAGCCTTCCATCTTCAATACCGATGCCATCATTCAGGAACTGATAAGGCAGGGCAAATCCATTGAAGATGCCCGAAACGGCGGTGCAAGCGGCTGCGTGGAAACAGGAGCTTTCGGAAAGGAATGCTACATCCTCACCGGTTACTTCAACCTTACCAAGGTGCTGGAGCTTACGCTGCACAACGGCCTAGATCTCAGGACCGGGAAACAGCTCGGCTTGCAAACCGGCGACCCGGGCTCTTTCCAATCCTTCGACGACCTGCTGGAAGCCTATAACAAACAACTCAGGTATTTTATCGACATCAAGATCAGGGGCAACAACATCATCGAAAAGCTCTATGCCGAATATATGCCGGTTCCCTTCCTCTCGCTGCTTATCGACGACTGTATTTCCAACGGGAAGGACTACAATGCCGGCGGAGCAAGGTACAACAGCAGCTACATCCAGGGAGTGGGCATGGGGTCGATGACCGACAGCCTTACGGCCATTAAATACCATGTATACCGGTTCAACAACCTAACCCTGCCTGAGTTCATTGCAGCCATGGATGCGAACTTTAAGGGATATGAATCGCTACGCCAGGACCTGGTGTACAACACGCCCAAATACGGCAACGACCTTGAATTTGCCGATGAGCAGGCCGTGATGGTATTCGAAATGTATTACGATGCCATAAACGGAAGGCCCACCCCGCGCGGGGGAACATACCGCATCAACCTGCTGCCAACCACCTGCCACGTGTATTTCGGCAGTGTGTGCGGCGCCACTCCCGATGGACGAAAAGCCGGAATGCCCCTTTCCGAAGGCATATCGCCTGTGCAGGGCGCCGACAGGAACGGACCTACGGCAGTGCTCAAATCGGCCGCCAAACTCGACCATATCCGCACCGGGGGAACCCTGCTCAACCAGAAATTCACCCCTTCATTCTTCTATAACGAGGAAGCCATAGATAAAATATGCCAGCTGGTACGTTCGTATTTCAGGATGGACGGGCACCACATCCAGTTCAACGTGGTGGATGCCGACACCCTGCGCGATGCCCAGAAACACCCGGAGAACTACCGCGACCTGATCGTACGTGTGGCCGGGTACAGCGATTACTTCAACGACCTGGGCGAGGACCTGCAGAATGAGATCATTGAACGCACCGGGCACGAAGGACTCTGAGAGAGGAATATTGCATGGAACCTTTGATTGATTGGATGGCCATAGAGGTTTGCTGTAGAGGTTATTCTCCAGTAATCAAGCTGCCCGCATTTTTCCAAAGGTGAACAGGTTATGATATTCGGGCTCAAATCCCTGGGCAGTTTGGAAGCTATTTGCTTCCTTAGGCTCCAATCGTCCCTGTTCTGACTTCTCCGGCCCGCTTGTAATAGGCAATGATCACCCCGGTGGGCGTTACCACGCTCTCTGTCAATGTGAATGCGGCAGGGATGGCGCCTCCGTCGAACAACTTTTTCCCTTTGCCAAGGGTCAGCGGATGAATTTTAATCCAGAGCTCGTCCACCAAATCATGCTTCAGCAGGAGCTGAATGAGCCCGCCACTGCCCCAAACCTGGGGGTCGGGGCCTTCGGTATGTTTGAGCTTTCTGATATCCGTCAGGTTTTGCAGGAAGACTGAGTTTTTCCAGTGCGACTGGTTCACGGTCCCGGAAAGGACATATTTCATGCCCTCATTGATGCCAGGCCAGATGTCTCCATGTACAGGCCAAAAGTTTTCCCAGATCTGAAATGTTTTTCTGCCCAGTAGGTAATCGGCAGGTTTCAGTTCCTTTTCCACAACCCTGCCATACACCTCGTCGTCAAACGGGGCCACCCACCCGCCGTATTCGAAACCGCCCGATGGATCTTCCCCGGGCCCGCCCGGTCCCTGGAGTACTCCATCCAGGGTGATCATCGATATGACGATTATTTTTCTCATGGTTTCCGGGTTTACCAGTTTAAGTCTGCAATCCGCTGGTTGTCATATTAAACGACTGACTGTACGCCGATTTCATCGTTGGTTTTGTGTTAGTTTATAGGGAAACAAACCAACGGTTGTTTTGTACAACAACGTTTGGTGGTACGAAATGTTCGGAAGATTTCGAAATCCCCGCCTGACCGGACGGGCAGGGATGCCTGCCCGACTTTTTCATTCAGACGGGCGTGGCCATCTACTCGATTGTGCCCAGTTGTTTTTTATAAATCATTCTTTAGTTCAAATTCTATAGATTTTGATAGCGTTTTTCTTACTGGACATTCTTCAACAGCCTTTAATATCTTCTCTTTTTGTTCTTCTGAAAAATTGTCTCCAAATTTTATGGAATAATTAAATATTGTCTTCGATTCTAATCTATTCAAATCAACTATTACCGAAATATTATCCGATGAGATTCTCATTTTTTCACATAGCATTTGTACAAAAATATTTAAACATGAAGCGTATGCACTTTCTAAAATATCATGTGGGCGAAACCCTTGTCCTTGACCTCCTTTTTCAATAGTTGCATCAGATACAATTTCAAATTCCTTTACTTTTGTAGAACATCTAAATTTGCCATCTAAACTGTTACAAGTTATCATAGTTATATTATCTAATATGACTATCGGTTAAGAATAATATTCTCGTGATAATTAGCAGAAACACTTGCAATTAATAGCCTATCAAACAATTTTTCCCCGGCATTCCTGCGATTTACCTTGTAACAGAACTCATCAAGATAGTATTGAATATACTTTTTTGAAACCCTGTGATGCACTCCAAGCAATGTTCGCTTTGCATTGGCGATCATTGTGTGTACCCAGGGTAATACCTTCCCTGCCTCTTCAGGCTTCACTTTTCTAGCTATATGTTTCCACGCGTGATCCTTGATGTTCGAGTAGCTGGAATAATTGTCCGTTTTCACGACTGATAGCTCGTGGATGTTTTCCTTGACCGTTTTGTCCACCGTTTCACCTTTCAAGTCTTCAACCACCACCATCTTGACGTACCTGAACCTGGTGGGCTTTCCGTATTTCTTGCTGGTATCGAGATCATGTACAGTAGAGGCCATGACCATTACCGTGCTTTGCTTCTGGCTTCCCCTGTCCCTTTTCTTCTTCTCGACCTTTTCTTCCTTTTCCGTGTCAACGCTTTCAAAAAAGCCTTCGTCAAGCTCCACAATCTTGTCCAACTGGTACAGGCTGTCTCTCGATCCCATTGCGATCCTTATCTTTTGCATCATGTACCATATCGGCTCGTAAAACTTGTGTCCGATTTGTCGTTGCATCTCCAGCGCCGAGAAACTCTTCTTCGTGGCCGTCAATAAATGAAAGGCGATGAACCAGTACCTGAACGGCAAGTTACTCGCTTGCATGATGGTACCGCTTCGTAAGGATGTCCTTGTTTTGCATTTCTTGCACTGGTACTTCTCGATGGTCTTCAGCCAGTAATGTTCTGTACAACCGCGT
>JAKAMP010000098.1 GCA_021812865.1 Bacteroidota bacterium
TTCTGTTGAACTTTTCATTCCGGTTGCGCTTGTATATTTCCAGTTTTACTGTGCTCTTTGGGAACGGCAGGAGCACCGATTCAGAAAAAGCCCGTTTCAGTTTTTTTGCTTCGCTCGTGGTCTGCCATTCGCGGAAAAGATCGGAATACCCCCGGCTGTATAGGAGTTTTCCGGATGCCTGGTCATAAACCTTCAGAAAATAGTGGCCGTACCTGAACGTATCCAAAAGATTGCTCTTTGATCCACCCCAGAAAGGCTCCTTTTTCAGGGCATACAGGTATGCCGTGGCGGTATCGGCATTCCCTGCAAGAATATAGTCCACCCTGAGCGAAGCATTGGTAAAGTACTGATTAAATGTATCCTGCGCATAGGAAGAAAGAGCAAACACAAACGCTCCAACGAGACATACCATTGATTTCAACATCATAAAATTATTTTATAAAGCATGGTGGAACGCCTATGCTGTAATTTTGCTGTTATAATGTTTGCCTTGGCCAAACATGGGTGTTTCACGGGCTTTAATTTATAAATAGGGAGAACAAGGTAGCACAAATCTCTAAAAAATATCCCAGCGCATGTTGAATTTCTATATTTTTGCGCTCCAGTAAAAACCCCAGGACGATATATGGAATCAAAGATTCTGCTTGCTTTAAAGGACTACCTCGTACAGCTTGGCGTATCAGTAAGTTATGTAGATATTCTGATTGCCGGGATAACCTTTGTTGCAATTATGCTTACGGCCTGGCTTGCGGACATGATCACCAAGAAGACCCTGCTGAGCATTATCAGTAAGATAGCGGCAAAGAGTAAAACTATATGGGACGATATCCTGGTGGAAAAGAAATTCTTTCACCGCTTGGCACATTTCATCCCGATCCTGGTGGTATATCATATGTCGGGCGAGGCCCTGAAAGGCTTAGAAACCGTAAGGCACATTGTGCAGACTGCCACCCTGGCTTATGCTGTTTTCATGGGTATGCGGGTGTTTGATGCCTTCATGAGCAGCGCCCAGGAAATATACAATACCCTGCCTAATGCGAGAAACAGGTCAATCAAGGGATATGTGCAGGTTGCCAAGATCATCGTTTATTTCATCGGATCGATTGCCATCCTGGCCATTATCCTGAATAAGAGCATGGTAGGCTTTTTTACAGGATTAGGCGCCATGGCCGCGGTACTCACTTTGGTTTTCAAGGATGCGATCCTGGGTTTTGTAGGTGGTGTGCAGCTTACAGCCAATGATATTGTAAGGATTGGCGACTGGATTGAAATGCCTTCCCGCAATATAGACGGAACTGTAACCGACATTTCGCTTACCACTGTAAAAGTGCAAAATGCCGATATGACCATTACGAATATCCCTACTTACTCCCTGGTTACCGATTCTTTCTACAACTGGAGGGGCGTTGATGATTCCGGAGGAAGAAGGATCAAACGGTCTATTTTCATTGACATGAAGAGCGTGAAATTCGTTGAACCCGGGCAATTGGATAAGTTCCGCCAGGTTGAGCTGCTCGACAAGTTCATTACCCGGAAGATGGAAGAGGCAAAGGAAAATCCTCTTGGCAACGCCAGGGGAATGACCAATATTGGGCTTTTCAGGAAATACATGGAAGCTTACCTGCAGTCGCACCCGCTCATCCGGCAGGATATGACTCTGGTGGTAAGGCAGCTCCAGCCCTCTGAAAACGGGCTTCCCATTGAAATTTATGTTTTTACCAAAGAAACCAAGATGAAGGCCTACGAGGAAATACAATCGGAAATATTCGATCATATCCTGGCTATCTTACCGGAATTCGGACTCCGTGTGTTCCAGAATCCCACCGGGGAGGACTTTCACAAGCTTTCATCATGAACCCTGGAAAAAGGTAAAGGCTGCCCTCACCGGACAGCCTTCAATCCTAACTAAACCATACCAAAGAATAGAACAAAGCGTTAGTTCACAGCGGGTGCAGTCGTTCCGTTCAGATAGCCTTCTATTTCATTTTCATCGGTCTCCAGGCTAAGGTAAGTTTCGTCGTGCTGGCTCAGGTCAAGTCCCATCTTTTCGCTTTCAGGCGTAACCCGCATGGGAATAAGCAGGCTGGTAATCTTATAGATGAGCAGTGAGCCGCCAAAGGTGAAGCCGCCCACAATAAGGATTGCCAGCAAATGTATCAGGAAGGTTCTGGTTTCCCCGAAAACCAGTCCTACGTTCTTGGCGAAGATGCCGGTAAAGATCATTCCCATGATTCCTCCCACGCCATGGCCGGGAAAAACATCCAGCGCATCGTCGAGGGAAGTTTTATTTTTCCAGTGCACAGCGATATTGCTTACCACGGCGGAAACCACGCCGATTACCATGCTCGATCCCACGGTAACATAACCAGCCGCCGGTGTGATGGCCACCAGTCCGATTACAGCGCCAATGGAAGCCCCGAGTGCAGAGGCCTTGCGTCCGCGGAAAGTATCGAAGAATATCCATGAAAGCATAGACGCAGCAGCCGCGGTATTGGTATTGAGAAAAGCGTCAACGGCTTGGGAATTGGCCGCCAGGGCGGATCCGGCATTGAATCCGAACCAGCCGAACCAGAGCAGTCCGGTGCCCAGAAGGACGAAAGCAATGTTTGCGGGCCGGTATGCCTTTTTCATTTCGCGTTGGCCCAGGAATATGGCGCCTGCCAGGGCAGCAAAACCTGCGGCCATATGCACCACGGTCCCTCCGGCAAAGTCGAGCACACCAAGATTGCGGAGGAAACCATTCGGGTGCCAGGTCCAATGAGCAAGAGGGGCATAGATGAATATGGACCATAAAACCATAAATAGAAGGTATCCTGAAAACTTCACCCTTTCGGCAAACGATCCGGTAATCAGCGCCGGGGTGATAATGGCAAATTTCATCTGGAAAAGGGCAAAAAGGGCAAGGGGTATGGTACCTGCAAGGGCCGGATTAGGGGCTGCACCCACATTCCGGAACATGAAATAGGTGAAAGGGTTGCCAATGATGCCTGTTCCCGGTCCGGCAATATTGATGCTATCGCCAAATGCCAGGCTGAAGCCCACCACCACCCAAACAATACTGATTACACCCATGGCAATGAAGCTTTGAAGAATGGTCGACACCACGTTCTTTGAACGGACCATTCCCCCGTAAAAAAAGGATAAGCCGGGCGTCATAAGCAGAACCAGGCAGGTTGCAGCAAGCATCCAGGCAACATCACCCACCACAATGTGCGGATCATTTGTATCGAACGAGGGATGAGGCATAACTGCCCCGATAACCGATACAATGACCAAGGCCGAGAAAAACAACAACCATTTCAGTTTAATTTTCATGTCAAAATGTATTAGTAAAACAGATCAAACCCCATAAATGAATGGCTTATCCATAAAAAAAGAACCTAATAAATTATCCACCCCCCATAAATCATTTACATCATATTGCAAATGTATAAGAATATTATAATAATATAAAATATTTTGAAATTATTTTTATTTACCCTCTCATTTTTAATATAAAACATCCATAATATTATATGTTTAACAAATTCACCCTATATAAATTTAACTATATACAAAACAAAAAAGGGATGTTATTAACCAACACCCCTTATATTGAAAATCAGAATGCCTTATATTTCTGCCCTCTGCCGGCGGGTTTCGAAAAGAAGAATTCCTGCAGCCACTGACACATTGAGAGAAGCAATGTTTCCGGCCATCGGGATACTGATCCAGGTTTCGGTCATTCTCAGCAGTTCAGGCGAAATACCCACATCTTCAGCGCCAAGAATGATGGCGGTGGGACAGGTAAGATCGGCCTTATAATACGGCTGGCTGCCTTTTTCCGTGGCGGCAATGATCTGAAGCCCACTTTCCTTCAAATAAGATACTGTTTCCTTCAAATGGAAAGTCCGGCACACCGGAATATAATTCAGCGCCCCGGCCGAGGTTTTAAGTGCATCGGAGGTGATCTGGGCAGAGCCTTTCACCGGAATAACAATGGCATCGGCTCCGGCACACTCGGCAGAACGGGCAATGGAGCCAAAATTGCGTACATCAGTCACGTTGTCGAGTATCAGAACAATAGGTACCCGGCCTTCCTCGAACAGCATGGGCAGGAGTTTCGTAATATCCTGGTATTCAACGGCAGAAAGAAAGGCAATCACGCCCTGGTGATTTTTGCGGGTAAGCCCGTTCAGCTTTTCTTCAGGAACATATTGAAAAGGGATATCCCTGTAATGGATCAGTTCAAGCAGGGCCGCCATATTTTCCGAGCGGCCTCCCTTTTTCAGCAGCACCTTATGAATTTCCTTCCCCGACTGGATTGCCTCCGAGACAGTTCGTACGCCAAAAATAAAATCTTCTGAATGTGCCAATGTTCTAATGATTTATTGCAGTAAAAATACCTTGCCCGACCTCCATGAATCAACCGCCATACGCCATCGGGTATCGGGCGCCTGGGTACGTGTAACATAATACAGGTTTTCCGACCAGGGCGAAGAAGCTTTTTTGAAATCAAATGTGATCGACTCCCCTGGCTTTTTATAATAGATCCATCGTTCCTCATCTTCCGACTTGTACAGGGTATTGGGCGGACCAAACACCAGGAAGATCATCCCCCGGTCGGTTTTCCATCCTTCCCTGTCGGCAGAAAAGTAATAATTTGCAAAAAACACTCGGTTGTAATATATCCGGATGAGTTCCTTGGCCTGTTCAATATTCCCGGCACATTTGAGCCAGAAATCATCCATGGCAAGTTTCTTAGAAGGAGCTGCCTGGAGTTGCTGGTATTCTTTGGTTGTGGCCAGGTAAGCCAGGGGGGCAATCATGTCATCGATGGTCTTTACCTGCGGGTAATAATCGCCATAATTGAAAAGCGCCAGCCCTTCAGCCTTTGTGGTATCGACCCTGAACATATACAAACCCGGTTTATACAGACTGTAGAGCGCGGTATCGTTCAGGGGCAATGACCATGTGCTGTCGGGGACCGAAAGCATATTTTGTTCCGCTTCGGGGGAAAAGAGAGGCCTGGGCAATGGCTGCCGGTCCTCATAATAGCTTACGTATAGGGTATTGTACCCCGGATTGCGGTATATAATCCTGAATTTCTGCAGGCTGTCAAAATGCCTCACCAGGTATGGATGACTCCCGCTGCCATTGGTTACCATGAAATTCTGAGCCGTGTATGCCGAACTCTTGTTTACCGGAACAAATACTTCGTTGGATTTCCTGCGAATCATGTCCGTGGAAAAAACCCGTAGGGTATATTGCTTGCCTATGGCTGCATGGAATGGTATGGAGGTTATAAAGCTAGATTTAAGCTGATCTTTCTTCAGGTTATATACAAGGGTTCCGGTATCTACAAGATTCTTTCCGCCGGCAACCCCGTTTTCATGCAATTCCCAGTATATACGTATCTGGGTAAGAAAATCACCTGTGGCATTGGCCTGGCTGAACTGCAGTTCAGAAACCGGCAGACCGAAAAAAAAGTCGGATATCGAGTCGGACTGATGGAAAACAGTCACCATGGGATGTATGGTGGTTGAACCCGGATTATAAATATATGCCAGGTTATTGATGCTTTTCCTGTCGAGCGACTGGGGCGGAGAAAATACCCTGCATCCGGCGCTAAACCATAGCAATATGAAAATAAAAACCAGCGGCAGAGATCGGTTCATCCGTTAAATGATTTAAGCATTCGGATACTCAAAACGAAGGTATTTCAACAATTTTATTTATCCAACGGGTAGGGGCATTTTTCAGCTCCGGCGATTGTTCCAGAACGCACGATTACGGGCTGTTATTTCAATGATGGAAAAATGCCCATTTGTCGATCATTCCAGAACATTCCGTGCATGGTTCACATCATTTTCCTTTCTTCCAGAAACTTCTCCAGCGCCAGATGTTTCGTTTCCCAGTTTGCCATAAGCTTTTCCAGTTCCTGCTGCAGCCGGGCATAATCGGTATACACCTGCTGATCAGCCGGGTTGGCGGACAACCCTGCAAGCATGGTTCCCAGTTCGGCCAGTTGCTTTTCCACCTTCCCTATGGCCTCCTCCACAGCCTGCACATCGGTTTCCAGTTTTTTTCGTCTGCGATCCAGTTCCTTCTTCTCCCTGAAATCATTCTTCATACCGCCGCTGTTGCGTACTTCACTGTTTTTCCTGCCCGGCGCCTGCAGTTCATCCAGTGACTCAATTCTCCTTTTCTTCAGGAACTCGTATATGCCTCCTATATGCTGTCGTATCCTGTGGTCGCGGAATTCATAGATCACCTCTGCCAGCCCATCGAGGAACTGACGGTCGTGCGAGACCAGGATCACGGTGCCATCGTATTTGAGCAAGGCTTCCTTGAGGATGTCTTTTGAACGCATGTCGAGGTGGTTGGTGGGCTCGTCGAGAACCAGCAGGTTATAGGGCTGCAGCAGCAGCTTGGCCAGCGCCAGCCTGGACTTCTCGCCTCCCGACAGCACCTTCACTTTCTTCTCGACCTCATCGCCCCTGAAAAGAAATGCTCCCAGGATGCTGCGTATGCGGGCGCGGATATCGCCCACGGCAATCCTGTCGATGGTTTCGAGCACGGTAAGATCGGGATCGAGCAGTTCGTCCTGGTTTTGGGCAAAGTACCCGATGTTCACATTATGCCCTATCTTACACACGCCTTCATGGTCGAGCTCACCCACGATGATCCGCGAAAGGGTAGTCTTTCCCGCGCCATTCTTTCCCACAAACGCCACCTTCTCCCCTCTTTCCACCACCAGACCGATCTTATCGAGGATAAGCCTTTCGCCATATGCTTTGGACAGGTCAACGGCTTCCACCACGATGGAACCCGAGCGGGGAGCAGGCGCGAACCGGATGTCCATGGCCGAAATATCCTCCTCTTCCACTTCGATGAGATCGAGCTTATCCAGTTGTTTTATTCTCGACTGAACCTGCACCGCCTTGGTTGCTTTGTACCGGAAGCGCTCGATGAATTTTTCCGTATCCTGGATCATCTTCTGCTGGTTGGTATAGGCGGCCATCTGTTGTTGCCTGCGTTCCTGGCTCAGGACAACAAACCGCGAATAGGGCACCTGGTAATCGTAAACCCTGCCCAGCGAGATCTCGATAGTACGGTTGGTTACATTGTCAAGAAAGGCCCGGTCGTGCGAAACGAGGATCACGGCGCCGGGATAGCCCGCCAGGTATTCCTCGAGCCACTGAATGGATTCGATATCGAGGTGGTTGGTGGGCTCGTCGAGCAGAATTACATCAGGCTTCCGGAGAAGGATCTTTGCCAGTTCAATGCGCATCCGCCAACCCACGCTGAACTGTCGCACCGGTCTCGGAAAATCCTCCCGCATAAATCCCAGCCCCAATAAAGTTTTTTCCACCTTTCCCAAATACGAGTGCCCCTCGAGCATGTTGAACCGCTCGGTGGCATCCACCAGGCGATGGATAAGCCTTTCGTATTCAGCCGAATGATGGTCGTCCCTCCGGCTGATCTCTTCATTCAATCGTTCCAGCTCCTTTTCCAGTTCCAGTATTTCGCCGAAAGCCGAGGCCGCTTCTTCAATAACCGATTTTCCTTCGGGGTGCACCATTTCCTGCGGAAGATACCCTACTGTAATGCCAGACGACATGGCTATTTCTCCTTCGGAGGGCTGCATCAATCCGGCTATGAGCTTTAGCAGGGTCGATTTCCCTGCGCCATTTTTACCCACCAGTCCAATACGGTCTCCGGCATTGGCAATGAAGCCAATCTCCCTGAACAGGCTGAACCCGCCAAATACCACCGAAACTTTACTTACCGTAATCATCGTTCAAAAATCGGTTGCAAAGATAGCATTTCAGCGCGATATTCATTGATATGCCTTTCACTCCTCCTCATCGCATCCATTTGCCAGTCCGCAGCAGAGAACCGAAATGCAACAGCTGCTGTTTTGAATGATCATTTCGTTTATCTTCGCAGCAAATTTGAACCTATGCCCAGGAACAGGAAAAAAGTTTTTTCCGAGCTTAAGAATATTGAGATCGTCGATCTCGCTGCAGAAGGCAAAGCGGTTGCACGTGCCGACAACATGGTGGTTTTCGTAACCGGAGCCATTCCCGGCGATGTGGCCGACCTGAAAGTACTCAAAAAGAAAAAGAACTTCATGGAGGCTGTGCCGGTTAAGTTTCATACCTATTCGAATTTGCGCACGAAGCCTGTATGCAGTCATTTCGGCACATGCGGAGGCTGCACCTGGCAGCAGATGGATTACACCCACCAGTTGTACTACAAGGAAAAAC
>JAKAMP010000099.1 GCA_021812865.1 Bacteroidota bacterium
CAGGATCACGCCAGTAATCCTGCCTTTCTGACTTTTTCTTCAATGGAGTTGTATCCTGTTTCCGGTGAGTTATTACCTCAGGATTGATATACAAATGAAAATGCCTTGCGCAGCAAGGTTAGGCTTTCCTTTGTGATGCCCCCCCTATTCCAGGATCACGCCAGTAATCCTGACCTTTTCGCCAGATTATACCATTGACCGGAACAATATTTTGTCCTTCATTTTCCCTGAACACAATGCTGCTGAATGATTGGCTACTCCTTGCGCAGCAAGGTAAGACTATACTCTGTGAAGTTCAGCCGGATACTGTTTAGCCGTTTACTGGCCCTCATTTTTTTGCTAATTCTTTGCAAAGAAAGCCAACCTCCCAGTTTTAGTAAAACAGAATCATTTTCAGGTTTCCAATGTATTTTTGAAATACCTTTATCTGTCAATGTAGAATTTACGATGATGATAAATAACTACTTCAAAACCCTTTGCTTTCTGGCAGGCCTGTGCTGCTTCACTACCACCTATTCCCAGTCGTATAATCTTGGCTGGCAGGGAAATCCAATCATTGACAAAAGCACCTTTCTGAACCCGTCAGACTGGATCACGGGTTCATCTACCGGTGAAAGCCTGTATGTTACATCCGACACCGGCGCGATAAACCTGCATTGGAAATTCGGTACCGGCAACCGGTTTAAATATGCACTGTGTTTTCAGCATTTGTCAAATCCGATTGCTATTACGGATTTTGACCTGATCGGAATAGATGTGAAGGGGTCAGTTTGCAATAGCAACAGGCATTTTACCCTGAAATTTGAAGACGGTACAAACCAGGCCATTTATTCCTGGCAGAGTTTGGCCAGTATTAACAGGTGGTGCGAGAGGTTATGCATTCTTAAAAGTCAGTTTAGCGGCACCATCGACTGGAATCATGTGGTGGTGGTAACTCTGGTTGTGTCGGCCGATGCTTCTGCAACGGATTTAGCAGCCGATACTGGGGTTGTTTCCGTAAAGAACCTGCAGATCTCTGATATCAGAAACTGGCAAAGAGCCAGTCATCTCGAAACCCTCACAGACACCGTACTTCTCGATTCTGTTAAAAACCATGCCCTGCAGGGTATCCTGGGCAGACAGGTTTCAAACGGGCTATTATACAGCTGGAAGGAAGACCATTCCTCGTGGCTTTACGGACACGGACTGGTATTAAAGATACTATCCATGGAGGGTACCTGGCAGAATAAGATTCCGTCAAATGACTGTGCCGTGGCAGCGGAAAAGCTCGCCATGTTTCTCATCAACCACCAGGAAAGTGCAGGATATTGGCCCAGGGCCTGGAATACCGACGACGGCAGCATCAAGTTCATCGATGAAACCATATGGATGGGTGATTTCCCATGGATAATCACCGGCCTTGTGGACTATTATGCAAAATCGGGAGATGATAGGGTACTTCCCGCCATTCAAAAAGCAAGGTCTTTTCTCTATTCACTGATTGAACCCACAGGACAATTTTTTACCTTGAACAGGCTGACCGGTTCCAAAGAGCCTGTTACCAGCGTGGAAGCATACAGCGCCGCAATTAATGCGGTATTTGAACTTGGCGACTCGCTGAAGGCTATGTCAATGATCAGCTATATTTCAGGCTTAACCTGGGACGGCAATCTTCTTTACTGGAAGGAAGCAGTCGGTTCATCCAGACCTGTGCTTTTTGCAAACACATGGATGTCCATGCTGATGTATCATTCCGGCGATTCAGCAAGGGCCATTGATGCGCTTTCATTCGTCGGCAAAGCCTTGGATACCCATGGTCCCGGGAAACCCGAAGGATTCGACGGTATAGGACCTGTGGCAACCTGGTATGAAGGCACCCTCACCTACATTTGTGCCGGTGGACCCTTTAGCCAGTCGCTTTACGACAGCCTGGTAAATTATCGTTACCCCGACGGAACCATTCCGGCATATAACGATACGATCGGAGGCAAAGCCGGCATCTGGGCTATGAACTGGTCCAGCCTGGATGCGACCTCCTGGCTCTATTTTGCTTCTGCCAGGAAATCTCCCTTTAAACAGTATTACCAGATCGCCATCCCGGTGTTAGTGAGCCAAATAACCGGCGCAGAAACATTCACAGTGTATCCCAATCCTGCCAGAAATATCCTCTACCTGTCTTTTCATGATAAAACCAAACCTTTGAAATCTGTATCCTTATACAACATGAATGGGTCCTGTATTAAAACGATACTGCCTGTTGCACAAAATGACCATCTGAGTATAGATATTTCATCCTGCCCCAGCGGTACATATATTCTTGTTGTAGAATTCAAGGATAGCAGGCAATTTGGTAAATTAGAGATAATCAGATAAGCTTTTAAATGATGCTAAGGCTTGAATTTCAGATATTTTGCTCCCGAAACCCAGAAAAACACTTTATTTGTGAATCATAAAGATCAGTCCGGATAATAATATTTGCAACTATGCTGAGCATTTAACGCCCTATCTTTAAAGAGTTCTAATTCAATGCTGCATGCGCTGAGAAAAGCATCATATCGAAACCATTCTCATTGCTGCACACTGAATAATGCAGAGGCTTTCTAGAAAAAGATCATAACAATAAACTAAAAATGATCGAACCATTTTCACACTCCAAAACTAGAAACCTTATGCCTTAAATAGCTGTTTAGACTCTATTTTTAAGAGATTCCATTAATACGCTGAATATCTGATTTTAAATTCATATTCCTTTTATTGCCTGTTGTCGCAAACACAATGGTGGGTCGATTAACTTTGACCAATGGCATTTGTATTCCACAGAATATTTATATCTTCAACCTTTTGAAAATTATCTATTCATTGATTCATAATGCGTTATGCACAAATAGCTATTATAAAACAGGCATTATGGTAATATTTATCACCGGAAATAATTAATCTTTATCATCAGTATGGCATCTTCCGCCGTAACAAACCTGCATATCTTTGATACTTTCGATCAGTTATGAATAAACCTGGCCTGTCATTTACTTCCCTGCTTGTTTTTCTGATGGTTATCTCATTACATTGCGGCTTTGCATCTGGTCTTGAATTTCAGCCTGATAGTACGCGGGGAAAATTGTCAGCCCAGGACCTCAAAAAACTAGCATCAGCAAAGGAATATGAAGACAAAGCAGCGAAAACCCTTCAAGGCTGCGGTGAGTTCAGCAATATAGCCTCTACCTCCACTCCCGATACCAGTTTCCATAATGATGCATATAACGCAAAATGCAGACGAAAAAGACTCTCGGCCCTCGATCTGTACTTTTCTGCCAATGATTTGCGCAACCAGGTTTACCGGGGAAATATAAAAGAATTCCTGAAGAATTTTTCGGGGAACAAAGATCAGCTTATGAAAGGTAGGCTGCTGGATGAACAATCGCTTGAATACCTCAATCGCTCCAGTGACCTGAAAAAAGCCGCCGAACGAAAATTGAACGAAACCGATAAGCTCAACCTGTTAGAGCAAGCCCTGGCGCTCGAGACCAAAGGAATTGAAACTGAGAAAGATGCCTGGGAGTATTTTTCACGTTGGCCAGAAAGCCAGTCAGATCAAAACATTCAGCCAGTGAATGCCGGGAAAAAAATGCCTGTGAAAGAAACACATCGTCTTACGCCCGCCTCTACTGACATGACGGTAATCGATACAGCCATGTTGAATAGGTTCCATGAATTCCCCGATTCAACCCTCGGCAACAGCCCTTTTGCTTTCAGAAATTCAACAGTTTCACTGAAATCCTACAACGTTGACGATATAAGAAACTCATGGTATTCTTATCTCGATTCAAAACAGCCGGCCAGAACGGAAAACAATGAGTCCTCTCTTATCGCACAAGGTAATATAAATACATCTTCCGGTACGGGCAAGGTCAAGTCCCGGTCGGATAAACTTATCCCTTCCACAGGAGCTCGTGATTCTGCCGTGCAATTAAGTTCTACTTCGACCGGAAGAAAAACGGTTGGAAAAGAAAACAACCGGGTGATAGCAGAAAGAAAAAATATTCAGATGGCTGATTCCGGCAGGCTGATCACACGAAAGACTGTACCTTCAGACCACCTGCAGCAGGATACCACAAAAACGCTCTATGCCAGGTTCAATCAATCCGGAAAATCTTCTACAGACAAAGTCAATGCCCCTAAAGTCAACAACAATCCTGTACCTGTCAAAACGGAGGAGGACAATTCTGGCAAAGTGATTGAAAAGGGAAATGGCGGAAAAATTACCTATCGGGTGCAGATAGCCGCTAATCCTACCCTTCTCACACAAGGCACGCTCAGAAAGCTTTACAACGGAAACAAACAGGTAGAAGTGATCAATGAAAGCGGCTGGAATAAATACTCTATAGGTGATTTCGATAGTTTCGAAGAGGCTGACAACTTCAGGAATCAGTGTGATGTAAAAGGTGCCTTTGTGGTGGTATACAAAGGAGACAAGAAGATACCGTTCGAGAAAGCCCTGGCCGAAACCAGGGAATCCAGCACTCCGGTTCCTGAAACCACCAGTGAAACCTCTGCCCGGTACTTTGCCGTGCAGATTGCAGCCAGTCGTGAAACCCTTTCAGATAACATACTTCGGATGCTCTACGCCGGTAATCAGCCGGTGACGAAACATTTTGAAGATAACTGGTATAAATACACCATTGGCCAGGAATCCACCTTGCTGGAGGCCCAGAGGTTAAAGACTGCTAGCGGTGTAAAAGGTGCATTTTTAGTAGCTTACCAAAACGGAGTTAGAATTACCCTGACGGATTTAACCCCATCATCGGAAGAGAAACAGGAATATCTTCAAAAATCATCTGTCGGTAAGACATTCAAGATTCAGATAGCTGCAAGCAGGCGTCCACTGAGCGACAGGGAAATCAAAGCTCTATATTCAGGATCCGGGGAGATAAGCATGCAGTTGGAAGACGGGTGGTACAGGTATACCATTGGAAACGAAACATCCTATGCAGGAGCTGCAGACCTTAAAGAACGACTAAATCTGAAAAACACCTTCATTGCCATATACAGCAATGGAAAAAGAATTTTTCCTGCCCCGCCGGGAATGGGATCTGCTGGGATTACGATTGCCCCGGGAATCATTCCCGCAGATGGTCAGTCGTATTTTGTACAGATGACCGCTTCAAGATCAAAGCTTTTCGTTACCCAGCTTGGATTTATAAATGAAACCGTATCGGTAATGGAATTCTTTGAGGACGGTTGGTTTAAATACCGGATTAATTGCGGAAACGATCTGCAGAAAGCCCGCAAATTAATGGAAAAATATTCCGATCAGGGCGCTTTTATCGTATCCTTCTTGAATGGCCAAAAAACCGGCAACAGATTTTCTTCCGGCCTTCCAGTTAAAACTAATAAATAATAAAAACCATATTGATCGCTATGAAAATGAAAACACAAATTATCCCTGGCAGCAGAACTTTGCTTTACCTGCTGATCTTCATGCTTTCATCCTGCGTGTCGCAGAGAAATGTCTGGATGTTTCAGGATGATTCTTCCCAGAAAGGGCAGTCAGATGTTAAACATTCGCCCAAACCTGTGTATAAACTGAAAACAGGCGACCACCTGTACATCAAGGTATACAGCGTGGACCCTAAGACCAGCAAATTTTTCCAGACCGACTTCCCATCTCTTATGAACAGCACTTACATTTACCTGAACAGTTATGTAGTGGATGAAGACGGCTACCTCCATTTCTCATTCATAGACAAAATGATGGTAAAAGACCTTACCGTGGAAGAAGTAAAGAAAAAACTGCAGGAAACTCTCGATAGCTATTTCAAAGAGGCTACGGTGACAGTAAAACTGGTCGATTTCCAGGTTTCGGTATTGGGCGAAGTGAACAGTCCCGGAACCTACACTATCGACAAAGATCAGGTGGATATTTATCATGCACTGGGTTTGGCGGGAGGCATTAAAACTTTCGGAAATCTTAAGAAAGTCACCCTGGTGAGGCAGACCATCGATGGTTCGGAAGTACATAAACTGAATCTTTCAGATGTAAGCATGCTTTCTTCCGAGTATTACTACCTTATGCCCAATGACGTGATTTACATTCCCACCAGGAAAGCCAAATCATTTGTATTCGAAACAGTGCCTTACGGAACCATACTCTCCAGCCTTGCAGTGGTGCTTTCAGTAATCGCAATTTTCTAGCAACAGAGGCTTATAACTAGGGAATCATGGCAATGGATCATACTGTGCAGGAAGAGGATATACTCGATTTCAGGAACATACTTCTTAAAGTTTTCCGCTATCGGAAAGTGTTTCCTATTACCCTGCTGGTATGCCTGTTTTGCGCATGGTTCATCAATAAATATTCGACTCCTGTTTATAAGGTTACTACAAGCATTCTGGTACAGGAAGACCAGTCACTGATGAATCCACAGTCGGTGATTGGTCAATCCCTGTTTGGCGATCAATACCTTATCGAAAATGAACTGGGCCTGCTTAAATCCTATCAGCTTACCTACCGTGCCATCAGCACGCTGGATCTAATGGTAAGTTATTATAAGGAGGAAAAAATCAGGAAAATTGACCTCTATAAATCCAGCCCCTTCATTATCGAAATCGACACCTTACACCCACAGCTGATCGGGGCAAAATACTCTCTCATTTTTAATCCCGATTCATCCTTTCAGTTTACCTGCAATGAGCAGAGATGCCACTTATACGACCTGTTCTCGGAAAAAACACTGCAGATCATTCCATCAGTAAAATTCACTGATTCATGCAGAGCAGGGGAATGGAAAGAAACACCTTTCTTCAGGTTCCGAATAAGGTTCCGTCCAGGTGAGGCATTCAGTCCAAAAACCAGGTATTCCTTTGTGGTTCACTCCAAGAGACAACTGGCCAGCGAGTTCAGGGATTTTGAAGCGGCAGCCAGTTCAAAGTCTTCCATTATCATGGTTACGGCAAAAGGGGACAATGTTAACCGCACGGTTGACTTCCTCAATGCACTGAGCAGGGAATACCTCTACAAGGGCATAGAAAGAAAGAATATCGTGGCGATCAATACGATTAATTTCATCGATACCCAGCTTGGCGAAATCACCGATTCCCTTCATCACTCTGAAGATGACCTGCAGCACTTCAAACTGAACAAGCAAGTGATCAACCTTGACTTTCAGTCGCAGCAGCTGTATACAAAAATGGAAGACCTGCAGTCGAAAAAGGCTGAATTGCTGATGCGTCTCAAATACTTCAACTACCTGAAGGATTTTCTGGAGAACAATAAGGATATTGATGAACTTATTGCCCCATCCAATATGGACATCAATGAAGATCTACTCAATAAGCTCATTCTTGATCTGTCGACCATGTATAGTGAAAGGACGGATGCGGAATTCAATGCGATCAAAAGCAATCCCGCCCTCGATGCTATGGACAACAAGATAAAAAAACAGAAGGATATTATCCTGAAAAATATTAGCAATCTCGCCGACCAGACAAATCTCTCCCTGAAAGAAATTGATAAACAGATTGCCGATATTGTAGGCCAGATAAATAAGCTTCCAGGCACACAGCGCGACCTGGTGGGTTTTGAGAGAAAGTTTAAGCTCAACGACGACCTTTACACCTACCTCCTGACCAAGCGGTCGGAAATGCAGATTGCAAAAGCCTCCAACCTGCCCATCAATGAGGTAATCGACAAAGCATCGTCCGACCAGGCAATCCTCGTTTCCCCGAGAAAAAGCATCAATTACCTTATCGCCGTATTTGTGGGCTTATTCCTTCCCTTGGCCCTGATTATGCTTTATGAATATTTCTACGACAGGGTTCGCGACAACACCGATATTAAAAACCTTACCGATTTCCCTCTTCTCGGACACATCCTTCACAGCAGCAAAGACGAAGATGCAGTAGTTTTCAGGTTTCCTCAATCTCTTGTGGCCGAATCCTTCAGAACCATCAGAACCAATATCCGGTTTGTCCTTAAAAATGACCTTTCAAACATCATCCTGGTTACCTCTTGCGGTAAAGGTGAAGGTAAAAGCTTCGTTTCGCTCAACCTTGCCATTGCCTTCGCCATGAATGGCAAAAAGGTTTTGCTGATCAATTTCGATCTCAGGAAACCTACCATTCATCAATACCTGGGAATGGAAAGCGGGAAAGGCCTGTCGCTATACCTATGCAACGAGATTCCGCTCCAGGAGATCATAAAAGAAACCAACATTCCGGGCCTGTCATTTATCTCAGCCGGGGTAATTCCTC
>JAKAMP010000100.1 GCA_021812865.1 Bacteroidota bacterium
TACATTGCTTAGGCAAAACAGCGGATAAATAAGCATCAGCAGAAGTATATCAACTTTATTATACTTCACCTGATTGACCTCCGGTGTCGTGATTTTGATTTTGTCCAGTTCAAGAATTCGATAAATACTTAGCGTTTTAAAAACAGCTTTTTCACCTGAGACCAAAAGGTCGCTGAATTCTCCCAAAAACTTATTATATTTACTTGGTAGCATGGTTTATTTTGTTTTTGTTACAATCCTAATTTACTCACAATTAGGAAATTAACAAAATATCATGCTACTCTTTTTTGCTCAAAACCCAGATGTTATCAACATGTCAAACAACGTGGGAAACTTCAATTAGAATATAATTCCTTTATTTTTTACTCTCCAACTAATACTATATTTCCAGTTACCTTTCCACTTTCAAGCAGTGTATTTGCTTCTGCAGCCTTTAGTATCGGCATTCTTTTAAAAATCAATGGATGAATTTTTCCCTCTTCTAATAATCCTAAAAGTTTTATTATATCTTCTTGTATAGGCTTTTTATTCATCTTGTAACTCGCTGAAATTCCATAACCCTTTGCTTTGGTTCCTTTTGGTATTCCTGATAACAAACTAAGTATTGTCTTAACAAAATAGGTAAATGATTTTAATGAATATCCGTATTCAACTAGAACTCCACCTTTACGGAGTACTTCATATGATTTTCTAATGTTTCCTTCTCCTATGCCATCAAAAACAAAATCTAATCCTTTCGGGATTTCTTTTCTTATTATTTCTACAAAATCCTGTGTTTTATAATCAATTAAAAATGCCCCAAATTGTTTCAATGCTTCATGCTTTTCCAATGAAGCTGTTCCATATAGTTTTAAATTCTCCAACATTCCAATATCCAACAATGCTGAACCGACTCCTCCACTTGCTCCTGTTATCAAGATATGATCACCTTCTTTTACTTTGGCTATCTTTTTCATCATCTGATATGCGCTGGTATAATTTAAAATCACTACCGCTGCTTCAGCAGAATCTACTAATTGTGGCACTTTAATAAGATGTTCCTGATTGAGATAAATATATTCTGAATAGCCGCCAAATAGGGTTAACGCTCCAACCCTATCTCCAATTTTTATATTTCTAACATTAATACCAATTTCCTGAACAACGCCTACAATCTCATATCCTGGAACAAATGGAATTTTTGGTGTTCCAGGATAATTCCAATATCTCATAATTATATCAGTACCACCTATTCCGCATGCTTCTATTTTTACTAAAACTTCATCTTCTTTTAATGTCCGAAATTCATTTTCTATTATTTGAAGTATCTCTGGACCACCTTTTTTACTGATAATAATACTTTTATATTTCATATATAATTTTTTATCGTTTTTTCAATCTTCGCCTTGCTGATAACAGTCCGCGCATTTGGCTTTTGGAGGACTTCGGAGACGTTTCCTTCGTTACAGGTACAAAGTTAATTAAAAGTTGGGACTTTCAAAATGGCCGCCCACCGCCATAAGCTACCTGCACTGTTAGCAGGTGTGAGAATCAATCAATATCAAGAACAATCTTGAGATTTTCTAATACTGTTTTTGATATATCATTAGGAAGCTCGCCAATCTTATTGATAAGTCTATTATTATCAATTGCTCGGATCTGATCTATCATTATGTCAGATGGCTTAGAGACTCCTGCAATGCCTTTTTTAATATGAACCCGTAAGATTTCACTTTCCTTTATGACGTTGGTAGTCAAAGGACAAACAATTGTTGAAGGATGGACTGCATTTAATAAATCAGTCTGAATAATAAGAACAGGTCTAACCTTCCCAGGTTCTGTTCCGATTTGAGGATTCAGATCAGCGGCCCAAATATCAAAGCGTTTAATCTTCATGACTAATTTTCTCAAATTCGGCAAGAACTGCCATGGATTCGTTTTGTACAAGCTTTGATTCTTTAGCGAGCTTTCTGGCAATAAGTTTTCTCTTATTGAACCGGTTATAATAATCAACTGCTTCGTTAATGTAACGATTTCTAGTCTTTTTAATTTTTGAAATTACCTTTTCGGTATCTTCAAAAATTTGATCTTCAAGCTTTAAGGAGAGAGTCTTCATATTTCGGGTATTATACCCCAAAGGTATATACTATTTGTGATACTGCCAAATTTTTCGATAGCTAAACCCATGCCTGCGAACTTACTTATAGGTATAATAAAGTCATACATAATTAACCCTGATGACATTTAATGTGTGGTTTACCTTACTCAACTCAAAGTTAATCAATAATTGCTTTTATATTATTTTATACGTTATCTTTTTATAACCCACCCGTTTTTTAATTCACAATGGAGATGCAATAGCAAAACGCCAGGCCTTAATTCTACAGGATTGCATAGGTTGTGATACATTCATATTTGTAGATAGCAAAACCCATATTACACTATACTCTAGCTTTGTGGATATAAACAAAAATGCCCTGAAAACCTACATTCTCAGGGCATTTTCTATGAAGGGAATATAGTCTATTTCTCCAGCAATCCCCGGTTTTCGAGGATGGGTTTGATATCGGGTTTGTGACCGGTGAAATCGAAGAACATTTTGTTGTAGTCTTCGGTGTTGCCGCGGGAAAGGATCATATCGCGGAAGCGTTGTCCGTTAGCCCTGGTGAGCCCACCGTGCTGTACAAACCAGTTGTAGGCATCATCTTCCAGCATTTCGGCCCATGAATAGGCATAATAACCTGCTGAATAGCCGTTACTCCATATGTGCAGGAAATAGCTGGAACGGTAGCGGGGGGGTACCTGCGGGATGTCAAGATTGGTGCGTTTCAGGGCTGCGGTTTCGAAATCGTCAACCGACCGGATAGAGTCGCCGGCCGGGATGGTATGCCATTCCATATCCAGTTCTGAGGCGGCCAGTATTTCGGTGAAGGCATAACCCTGGTTGAATTTCTGCGATTTTTTTATCTTTTCAACCAATTCCTGCGGCATGGGTTTGCCGGTCTGGTAATGTTTTGCGAAGTGGCTGAACACTTTCGCATTGAGGGCCCAGTGCTCATTGAACTGCGAGGGCAGTTCCACAAAGTCGCGGGCTACGCTGGTACCCGACAGGCTGGGATAGGTCTGGTCGGCAAACAAGCCGTGCAGGCCATGCCCGAATTCGTGGAACATAGTGGTTACGTCGTCGAAGCTGATCAGGGCTGGTTCGCCGGAAGCAGGCTTGGTGAAGTTGCACACATTGTAGATCACCGGTTTGGTGCCCAGCAGTTTTGACTGGTCCACCAAGTTGCTCATCCAGGCGCCGCCCGATTTGTTGTCGCGTTTGAAGTAGTCGCAATAGAACAGGCCCAGTTCGCTGCTATCCTTGTCATACACGGTATACACGCGCATATCGGGGTTATATACCGGGATGTCGGTCCTGCGTTTGAAGGTGAGTCCATACAGCTGGTTGGCGGCATAAAAAACGCCGTTTTCCAGTACGTTGAACAATTCAAAATAGGGTTTCACCTGGCTTTCATCGAGGTCGTAACGCGATTTACGGATTTTTTCGGCATAGAAATTCCAGTCATAAGGCTGAAGCTGAAAACCGCCTTTTTCTTTGTCGATGACCATTTGCAGATCGGCAGCTTCTTTGCGTGCTTTGGCGATAGCGGGAGGAACCAGTTTCTTCAGGAAGTCCTGTACGGCCTGGGGGGTTTTTGCCATCTGGTCCTGCAGGGTCCAGGCGGCATAGTTGGGAAATCCAAGGAGGCTGGCTTTGGTTGCACGGATTTCGGCCAGGCGTTTGATGGTGGCGCGGGTATCGTTCTGGTCGCCTTTTTCGGCCCTGGTCCAGGAGGCCTCAAACAATTTTTGACGGGTGTCCCTGTTTTCAAGCGATTGCAGGGCCGGTTGTTGTGTGGTGTTCTGCAGGGGCAGGAGCCATTCGCCTTTTTTACCGGCATTTGTTGCATCCTGGGCAGCTGAATTCAGCGTTCCTTCCGAAAGGCCCTTCAGGGCATCCTTGTTGTCAACCACAAAAGCGCCTGCCTTGGCTGCGGCTAAGAGCTGGTTGGTGAATTTTGCGCTGAGTCCGGCTTCTTCTTCATTCAGTTTTTTCAGCTTTTCCTTGTTCTCCGGTGATAGTTTAGCGCCGGCGCGCAGGAACTGAATATAGTAAAATTCCAGCAAACGGGCTGATTCCTTGTCGAGGTTGAGCTTTTCTTTATTGTTATAAAGGGTTTTTACCTTCTGGAACAATTTATCGTTCAGGAACAGGGCATCCTGCTGGGCCGCCAGTTTGGGGGCAATGTCTTCGCTCAGCTTCTGCAGAACCGAATCGGTATTGGCTCCGGAAAGCATGTTGAAAACCCCGTTCACCCGGCGAAGCAGCTGTCCGCTTCTTTCAAGCGCCACGAGGGTGTTCTCAAATGTGGGTGCCTGTGGGTTCTGTGCGATGGAGTCGATCTCTGCCAGTTGTTGTTTTAAGCCTTCAGCAAACGCAGGAGCAAAATCACCGTCCTTGATCTTATTGAAATCAGGAGCGTGAAAAGGCAGGGTACTGACATTCATCAATGGATTGGAGGCAAGGTCTTGCGTACCTTCTGCAGATTTCTTGCCCTGAGAATTGCATGCCGCCAGAAAGATCAGGAGCATACCTGTTGCAAAATAGGATAGATTTTTCATTGTTTTCATGATTTTATGGCTGACCAAATAAGATGCAATTTTAGGCAATGATCCGAACTTTTAAAAAGATGGGCAGGTATATCTTTTCTGTTATATATCACAATTCGGGGGAAATATGCCACCCAGGCGCCTAAGGCGCAGAGGGGCGCAATGAAAGATGTTTCCTCGGGAAATGTGCAACAATTGTTGTCAGGCGATGGACAGACGATGGTCGGGCATTCTGAAATTCCTGCCAAATGTCAAGGACTAATGGCATTGACCGGATCTTTCATGGATTAAATTTTGACACGTCCTCTTGACATTCCCGATTTCTTTGATAATTTCGTGATGTGTTTATTTGGATTTGACTGCCCGCCATACCGGTTCATACTATAACATGGTGGGCGCTATTACGGATCATATCAATAACCGCCTATGGATACTTCCAACAAAATCATTGCATTGCTCGGTTTATCGGTTATCGCCCCATCCTTCACCGGATGCAAAAGCGAGCACAAGTCCAGGCAGCCGAATATTATTTATATCATGAGCGATGATCATGCATACCAGGCGATCAGCGCATACGGCTCCAGGCTCATCCAGACGCCGAATATTGACCGCATTGGCAATGAAGGAATCCGCTATACAAACTGTTTTGTGACCAATTCACTGAGCAGCCCCAGCCGGGCTGTTCTTTTAACCGGGATGTACAGTCACCTTACGGGAGCCAGGGACAATTCCTTCTCGATGCGCATCGATTCGGGAATTACCATGTTTCCAATGATGTTGCAGAAAGCAGGATATCAGACGGCCATCGTGGGGAAGTGGCACCTGCTCAATAATCCTTTGGGTTTTGATTATTCATCCATCCTGATCGACCAGGGACAGTATTACAATCCTGATTTTGTAACCAACGGAAACACCGCACGGGTGCATGGCTATGCCACGGACATTATCATGGACAAGGCGCTCACATGGCTGTCATCCATGAGGGATCCCGATAAGCCATTCTGCCTGATGATTCATAACAAGGCGCCCCACCGCAACTGGCTGCCCGATACCACCGATCTGGGAGAGTTTAGCGATGATCTGCCCCTGCCTGCCACCTTATATGATGACTATGCTGGACGCGGAAAAGCGGCACATGAGCAAATGATGGAGATCGCCAAAAACATGCACCTGCCATCGGATTTAAAAGTAGGCGTTTCAGAAAAGAACAAGTCAGGGCATTGGCTGATCGGGGAGTTCCAGCGCATGGATTCGGCCCAGCGCAACACCTTGATCAGGTTTTACACCCGGGAGGATGCCCGTGTGGATACAGCCCATATGACGCATAGGGAATATGTAGCCTGGAAATACCAGCGGTTTATCAAGGATTACCTGCGGTGCATCCGGTCCGTAGACAGAAATGTGGGCAGGCTGCTCAGTTACCTGCAGAAAGAAGGGCTGCTTGAAAACACCATCATTGTGTATACCTCCGACCAGGGATTCTACCTGGGCGAACATGGCTGGTTCGACAAGCGGTTCATGTATGAACAGTCCCTGAAAACACCCCTGATGATACGCTATCCCGCCATGATCAAGCCCGGTACGGTAAGCAATGCCAGTGTGATGAACCTCGATTATGCCCCCACCTTTCTTGAACTGGCCGGTTTGAAGGAACCTGCCAATATGCAGGGAACATCCATGGTGCCTACATTTAACGGTTCTGTTCCTTCTGGCTGGCGAAAGGCAGTATATTATCATTATTACGAATACCCGGGCTGGCATGCTGTGAAACGCCACTACGGGATCCGCACAGAGCGGTATAAGCTTATGCATTTTTATTACGACATAAATGAATGGGAACTGTATGACCTGAAGAACGACCCTGACGAGATGCACAATGTATACAGCGAGCCGGGTTACGCACAAGTAAGGGATTCGCTGTTGAACCAGTTGCGCCTGCTGCAGAAGAAATACATGGACTCAGATTCCCTGGCGGAAAAGTTCCTGGAGCACGACAAGCCTATGTTCAGCAGGTTCGGGAATGTGTATTAAAGGTTGTCATGCGGTCATGCGGTCGTGCGGTCATGCGGTACCGTTTTAGCAAAAAGTGTAATGTTCCGGGAAGGATTGTTTGGTGCCCGGTTGCAGATTTCAAGCAATGTAAGCGCTTTTATATGGATTTCTGAATCTCCAGGTTCATTCCCTTTCAGGAAACCAGGGAATGATCTTCGACGTTTTCCTGCGGTACTGCCTGTATTGCTCCCCGAAATCTTTCAGGAGCCTTGCTTCTTCCAGTTTAACCACCACCATCAGCATAAATGCCGCCAGCAGGGCAACCAAAATTACCGCGGTAAGGGAATTGATAACGAGAGCCAGGGCAAAGTAGATGAGGAATGTTCCGAACAGCATGGGATTCCGGCAATAGCGGTATGGTCCGGTTATTACCAGGTTCCGCGTTTTCGGACTGATCTCGATGTTGGATATTTCCAGGGGACCGCCTTTACCAACAATGTTCTGATACACAATCGACGTGATCCTGAATGCAAATCCCGAGACCAGCAGGAATATTACAATAATCCATCGCAGGGAGCTGTTCCCTGTGATTGGGATTCTGAGAACATAGTCTGCCAGGGCTGTGACTGTCCAGATAAGAGAAGGGAAGATCACCAGGACGAGCAATCCTCCGAATACATACCCCCGGATCATTTTCTGAGTTTCTTTCATGAGTGTAACTCGTTAGTTCACAATATACTGTGATGTAGAGTTTTATTCAAGCAGAATAAAGCTGAAATACACCTATTTATATGATAAAATGAACTCTTTATGGAAATTGGCGATTCAGAAAACCTTTCAAGTGGGAATCATTTAATTCAGTTATCTCCCAAGGTATTTCCAATGTCTGGATCTTATCCGGTTAAACATTTGCCAGGCAACTATTTCACCAGCATATGGCTATAGTTCTACCTGGATAAAGGCTAAAGTTCCCGAAGAAGCGGTATTGAATTCCCGATTAAACGATATTATTCAATTATCAATCCGGTTTTAAGGATTTCACTGAGAAAACCGCTCTCATCATGATTTTTTTCGATGAGTATTGGCTCGATACGATCATCTATATCCCGTCTCAATTTCCATAAAAGAGGGGCATAAGTAAAAAAATCCTGATGGATCGAATTCACAATTACTGCAACATCAATATCACTGTCTTCCTGCGGATTCCCCTTTGCATAAGAACCATACAAGACAACCATATCGAGGTCAAAATGAGCGGATAACCTCTGTTTGTATTCGATTAGCTTATTTACAACTTCTCTTTTATCCATGCCTGCAATTCTTTGGTTCGCTCTAAAATGAGTTCACATCTTTCTTTGGTCAGACTTTTCATTAGTTTCTCTTTCTGCGAAGGATAACGGGCCTCAATGTTTAAAGGCTCCAGAATATCGATAAAATCCTTTTGTTTGTCAGATAATTGTTCGTAAGAGCCTGTTTAAAATTGGGGTTTCACCCCAAACCCGAGTCCATTTCTTTTGCTTGCCCAAAAGAAATAGACGAAAGAAAAGGGCCCCACGAAATCCAACCTGGAGCTTTTGCTTGTCGCACAGTC
>JAKAMP010000101.1 GCA_021812865.1 Bacteroidota bacterium
ATCAATACCATTCTCATTAAAATGGCCTGATTTTCATCGGCATTGCCTTTATTAGATAGGTTTTCATGGTTTGCATGGGTAATAGATGCAAACCTTTTGTTTTTTCTTGATTTTAGAACCCCGGTTTAAAGTTGTGATGATATGGCTATAGGCCTATTTCCTCATCAATGAACCGGATTCCATATTGTTCCAATTCGGACAGCACCGGCTTATAAATTTCCGGGAGGAGAGGCATCTGTACGCCCCTGCAATTGATTTTTCCGGTTAGCAGAAGTTTGGCTGCAATGGCCACAGGCAGGCCAACGGTCATCGACATGGCCGTATTTTCAGCATCCTTGCCTTTGAAAACGAGCGAGGAGATGATCTTCTTCTTTTTGCGATCCTTTTCATATTCAAACTGGTGCTGCATGACCAGCATATCCTTATCATCCGGGTCGAGCTTCCACTTCGTGGAAAGCAGATGTTGAAGGATCTGGGCCGGCGTGGCATCCCTGATTCCTATCTTCTCGTTACTGAACAAGCCCAGCCAGCGCAACTTATACATGGTTTCGGAATCCTTGTCGATGCCTGCATATTCTGCCAGCTTATCCTCCACGGGTTTTCCCGTACTGAAAGCCAGGAAGCTGTCGATAAACTCAAGGTAGGTCATTTCCTGGGAATGGGTTACCACGTAACTGTCGTCGGTGACCCCTATGCGCACCAGGATATCCCATGACCGGCAATAGCCTGGCCGCCTGATGGTCCCTCGGAACATGGTCTCGACATCCTGCAGCCCATATGCCGCCTGGTATTTCAGGGAATCGCGATTGGGGTAGGACTCGAATTCGCCCATGTCCAGCACGTAAATTCTTTCATATCTTCTGAAAATATTGTGATACGGAATATATTTGAATTTCCCGTTATGCAGGAACCGTGCGCCACCCTGGCCAGCAACCACCACATTTCTCGGGTTCCAGGTAAACTTGTAATTCCAGGGGTTATTGTCATGCTTTGGCGCTACCAGCCCGCCTGTGTGCGATTCAAAAGCGGTAATCCGGTTGCCCTGGGTGCGCAGGGACTCGATGATGCGGATGGCCGACATGTGGTCTATGCCCGGATCTACCCCTATTTCATTCAGAAATAGAACGTTTTTCTTCACGGCTTCTTCATGCATTTGCTTCATTTCCTCGGAAATATAGGATGCCGTGATCAGGTGTTTCGAATGTTGAAGACAATCCTTCGCTATTAAGGGATGCATTTTGGCAGGGAGCATAGAAATGACCAGGTCGGAATTCCTGATCTCATAATTACGCTGAACTTCGTCTAAAGCATCAAATTTGATGGCTTCCCCGGCTTTGTGTCCGTTTAGTTTCTTTTCGGCCAGTTCAAGCGATGCATCGGCCAGCCTGATTTTCCACCCGTATTCATGCGCCCGGTCAAGCATATACCTGATCAGTGTACTCGATGATAAGCCAGCTCCAAGGATTAGAACTTTCTGCATAGGTTAATTTTTGAAAATGGTCTAAGGTAATGGGAAATTGGCGATTCCCTTATGCTGTATATCAGTTTTGGCGGGAATAAAAGAGGGGTAAAACCACGTTTTACCCCTCCTGCGAACATATAGCACAATTACTGCGTTTCAGTATCCCGGATTCTGGCTCAACAGGTGGTTAACATCTCTTTCCTGCTGGGGGATGGGAAGAACCAGACGGGGGGAGTTGTATGGCAGTCCGCCCACATCTTCGTGCCATCTTCTGAGGTCGTGCAGGGCAAATCCTTCCCAGCAAAGTTCGAGATGACGTTCCTTGTGGATGGCAGCGCGATCGGTAGCTGCATCAACCGATACCAGGTCGCCGAGCCCTGCCCTATGGCGGATAACATTGATATCATCCAGCCAGGTATTGGGACCAACCTGGGATGCGCCCGATTCGAAGTTGCCTTCGGCCCGCGTAAGATACATTTCTGCCAGCCTGATTACGGGTATATACAGGCGTGGATCGCCCCACTTGGATGTGTTGAACTTACCGGCGTTGCTTCCGATGCCAATATAGAACATCTGCTTGATATCTTTGATCGTGGCCAGGTCGTTTACCGATCCGTCGGGCTTCAGTACATCGTCCACACCGCCTCTGAGATCACCCGGCTCATAAAGATCGAGGTGATTCTGGAGAATTTCAATATCGCCGCGGCCCGATCCGTTAAGACTGGCATAGAAGGTAGCAATCCCGCTGTTGCTTGTGCCTGCATTGGAAGTGGCCGTCTGGCGGATGGAGAAGATATGCTCGGAAAAATAGTTGTCTTTGTTGTAAGCCTGTAAAGGTGTTGCAGCAAGGGAAAATACACTGGCTTCGATCACCGAATCGGCTTCCTGGGCTGCCTTCTCAAATTCACCCTTCTGAAGGTAAAGACGGGAAAGCATGGCGCTGGCCACGTAAGTTGAAAACATATTGTTATTCAGGCCAAATGGTTTAAGAATGCTTTCTGCCTGCAGAAGGTCCTGTTCGGCTTGTGCATACACTTCTTCAACCGTATTGCGGGCCACATCCACGGCATCCGATGCCTGGTAGGTAGCTTTCAGTACGATGGGCACTGCCGGCTGTGTATTGTTCGCGCCCGGTTCATACTGCAATCCCCACAGGCGGGCCATCTCGAAATAGGTCATACCCCTCAGCCCCAGAGCCTGTCCCTGAACAATGGCTTTTGTGCCCTCGTCGGTGAACAGGTCGAGATGATCGAGCACCTGGTTCAGGATATTGATTACATAGTAAGCCTGAATCCATGTGGAATAGACATCAGCATCGCTCGCTGTCAGGGATTTGGCTTGCAAATCCTGGAGGGTGGAGAATGTTCCGATAAAATTGCCCTCACCCGAGGCGTCTTCATTGAATGCGAGCAATTCACCGAAAGTGTTGAAAGTGCCTCCATACATGGTTCCGCTGTTGGTTCCTTTAATGCCCTCATATGCTCCGATGAGCAGGTTTTGGATATTATCGGGGGTCGATAATGCATCATCCGAGCTGATCGACTGCTGAGGTTTCATGTCTAGTATCTTTTCGCACGAACCCGTCAGGAAAATCAGAAAGGTAAAGGGGATCAATATTATTTTGATGTGTTTTTTCATAATTTCTTCAGTTTAAATGTTTCAGCAATCGTTCATCAGAAACCAATCTTCAGCCCAAGGGTGAAAGTCTTCGCCTGGGGGGCGGTATAGAACTCGCTTCCCTGGATCAGGTTGGTGTTGGTGGTCGACCGGCCTGTTCCTTCAAAGTTCACCTCAGGGTCCCAGCCGGTATACTTGGTGAAAGTAAGCAGGTTGGCTCCGGAGAGATAGATTCTTAAACTGCTTAATCTTAGCTTGGAAGTAAGGGCAGGTGAAAGGTTATAACCGAAGGTAAGGGTTTTCAACCTTAGGTAGGAGCCGTCTTCAATATACCTTGAAGAGGAACGGGTTCCGTTATTCACATCCCAGTCGGCCCTCGGAACATCGGTAATATCTCCAGGCTTTTTCCAGGCTTTCATCATTTTGGTGGTCTGGTTATCCAGGTTCCATCCATTGCTTTCTGCCCACAAACCAAACGATTTGAATATTTTATTTCCTCCAACAAACTGGAAGAGGAAACTCAGGTCAAATCCTTTGTAGGTAAAGGTATTGGTAATACCGCCATAATACTTCGGATTGGGATCGCCTACGATCTGGAACGCGGCCTCATTATAATTCGTGGTAGTGCCTGATGAATCAGCTTTCACATAGTACAGGGCATCTCCAGTCTGGGGGTCAACACCGGCATATTTGGGCAGGTAAAAAACGCCCATGGGCTGGCCTTCCATAGCAATGTTGTTGCCCGTGCGGGTATTCCCGGCATAAATGGTTGGCCCGTTGATATTCAGAATCTTGTTTTTATTGAACCCAATGTTGAACTGGGTGGACCACTGGAAGGCGCCCACCAGGTTGTTTGTGTTGATCACAAATTCAAGTCCCTTGTTTTCCAGGCTGCCCACGTTGTGGTAACGGGAAGTAAACCCTGAAGTGGCGGGAAGCATTTCATACAACAGAAGGTCTTTTGTTTTTTTGTAATAGACATCGATTTCGCCGGTGATCCTGTTTTTCAGGAAGCCGAAGTCAATGCCGGCATCGGTTTGTGCCGTGGTTTCCCATTTCAGGTCGGGGCTGGGAAGCTGGGTGGGATGAATGCCTGTTAACCCCGCATAATTGCTTGCAGAGTATAAACCAAGGGAGGCAAAGTTGTCGATCTCTGAGTTACCTGTGAGACCATAACTGGCTCTCAGTTTCAGGAAGCTCAGGGCGCTGGCTCCCTCGAGGAATTTTTCCCTTGACAGGATCCAGCCTGCCGATACGGCGGGGAAGAACCCATATTTGTGGTTTGCTCCGAAACGCGAAGAACCGTCCATACGTCCGCTGAGTCCGAACAGGTACCGGTCGCTCAGCTTATAATTCAGCCGGGAGAAGTACGACATATATTTATAGCCTGTGGAAGGTCCGCCAAAGTCAGCGGCGTCGGTTCCGCTGGAAGGTGTCTGGAACGGGTCGCCGGGAAATCCGGTAACCGATAGATAGAGAATATCCTCATTGGATTGCTGGTAATTAATACCACCTACGAGCTCTATATTGTGAATTTCAGAGAAGTCCTTGTTGTAGGTGAAATACTCACTGGTGGACCAGTTGATCACTTGTAATACACGGTTTTCGTCGTATCCGCTGGGAGCTCCGTCAACAGTTTTACGGCTCATATAATTCATTTCCCGTTGTGCAAGAATATCCACCCCTGCCTCTGCCCTCAGCACAAATCCCTTGAAAGGTTCATAAGCCAGGTAGGCGCCGCTGAGGTTCCTGATCACCGTGGTTTTGTCCTTGTTGTACGTGGCCGGTCTCAGTCCGTTTTCATACAAGGTATAGCGGTATAACTGGGTGGGATTTTCAGGGTCATAAATGGGCTGAACAGGCGGAAGGGCGATCATCTGAAGCGGGTTTGAAAAAGCATTGTCGTTGGGTACGCGGTGCCTTTCGTTATAAGCCAGGCTGAAGTTCATTCCCAGTTTCAGTTTATCGTTGGCCTGATGGTCAAGGTTAACACGTCCGCTGATACGGTCCATCTGGTTGTGCAGAAGAATGCCATTCTGGGTGTTATAGGTCAGCCCGGTAAAAAACTGTGTTTTATCATTACCGCCGGCTGCGGAAAGTTCATACTGGGCAAGCGATCCACGCTGGAAGGCTTCTTTCTGCCAGTTGGTGTCATATTTAATGGTATCGCCGGGTCCCTTCACATAACCACTGAAATAGTTAATATAATAATTCAACGCATCAAGGGCGTCGGCCCGGGTTCCATAGGAACGGGTGAAAACTTCGGTGAAGAAGTCCCTGTATTGCTGGCCATTCATCATATCGACCATGTGGGTGGGCGTGCTCACACCATACTGGTAGCCGAAATTGAACTGGGTTTTCCCGGCTTTACCTCTCTTGGTGGTGATCAGTACCACCCCGTTGGCGGCCCGGCTACCATAAATAGCGGCAGCGGAAGCATCCTTGAGAATATTGATGGATTCAATGTCAGCAGGGTTCAGGTCGGCCATAGGGTTAATGGGTGAGTTGTTGCTGGTACCCATATTCTGCGAGGTAACCACCATACCATCCACTACGTACAAGGGCTGATTGTCGGCAGAAATGGAGGAGTTCCCACGAATCCTTATCCTCATGGCTTCTCCCAGCTTACCGCTGGTATTTTCGATGAACACACCGGCCGTTCTTCCTTGCATGGCTCCTTCAAAAGTAGGAACCGGCAGGTTTTCTATTTCTTTGGCCTGAACTTTGGATATGGAACCGGTCAATTCCGTTTTCAGGCGGCTGCCGTAGCCCACCACCAACACTTCATCGACCTGCTTCACTTCGGTAGACATTTTAACATCGATCACACTTCTTCCTTCAATGGCTATTTCCTGGGTTTGCATGCCAACATAGGAGAAAACCAATGAGGTAGTCGTGGAAGGAACGCTGATACTGTATTTGCCGTTGATGTCTGTAACGTTACCAACGGTAGTTCCTTTAACCATTATCGTTACACCAGGCATCGTCGATCCATCTTCAGCAGAAGTAACCACACCGCTTATCGTGCGATTCTGTGCCCAGCCTTGCGTGGTGACCAAAAAAAGCAAGACATACAATAGGGTAAAGAACTTTTTCATAGGCATTGGATTGATTAGGGTTTTGTTAAATTCAAAAGTATGATTAATGTATCAGTTGGCTCTGTCAGAGGGAAACTCAAAACTGCAGTTGGAACATTCTTTGCTTTTTTCACGATATTTCCTAAAAACGATCAGGTAATGAGTGGTTTGAGCCATGATTTTTTTATGAACCAATTAAAACACAAAGCAGTGGCGTCCGGATTCGCACACCATGTTATTTTTTAGGCTTAGTTGAACCCTTCCTATTGTTTTTGTATTTTTAAGCACCTTAAAATTGACCCCTTGGCAGAACAGGATAATTTCGTTGACACCCCGTTGATGAAGCAATATAGCAGCATCAAGCAAAAGCATCCCGATGCGATTTTGCTTTTCAGGGTGGGGGATTTCTATGAGACTTTTGCATCGGATGCCATCAAGGCCAGTGAAATCCTTGGAATAACCCTTACCCGGAGAGCAAATGGGGCTGCGAGTTACATTGAACTTGCGGGCTTCCCCTATCACGCACTGGAAACATACCTTCCGAAGCTGGTCCGCGCTGGTCAGCGGGTTGCTATTTGCGAACAACTTGAAGATCCGAAACTTACCAAGAAAATCGTGAAGCGGGGCATCACCGAACTCATCACTCCGGGTGTTTCTCTTAACGACAATGTGCTTGAACGTAAGGAAAATAATTTTCTTGCCTGCGTTCACTTAGATAAGCTGATCGGAGGTGTAGCATTTCTCGATATATCCACTGGCGAATTTCTTGCAGCAGAAGGGAATTTCGATTACCTGGACAAGCTATTGAACAGTTTTCAGCCGAAGGAAGTGTTGTTTGAACGCAGCCAATACAAGCAGTTTATCGATCTGTTCGGAAACAAGTACTATACCTATAAGCTCGACGACTGGGCATTTACCCGGGACAATACCAGTGAAAAACTGATGAAGCAGTTCGGCACCACTTCCCTGAAAGGTTTTGGTTTCCAGGAAATGAATATGGGGGTGATCGCAGCAGGGGCTATTTTGCAGTATCTTGAGCTGACACAGCATACGCAGTTGTCGCATATATCGAAATTGTCCCGCATTGAGGAAGATCATTATGTGTGGCTGGATAAGTTTACCATCAGGAACCTGGAGTTGTTCCAGTCGATCCAGGAGGGCGGAAGTTCCCTGTCGGAAGTGATCGATCAGACCATCACACCCATGGGGTCGCGGCTGCTCAAGCGATGGATTGCCCTTCCGCTCAAGGAGATCCAACCGGTGAATGAAAGGCTCGATATGGTAGCTTTCATGCTTGAGAACCAGGCTTTCAGGGACTCGCTCATCGAGAATATCCGGTTAATAGGGGACCTCGAACGCATGGTTTCAAAAATTGCCGTGGGCAAGATCAACCCAAGGGAAATGGTTCAGCTGAAAATTGCGCTCCAGGCTGTTTCCAGGGTGAAGGAATCCTGTCAGGGAACCGCACAAGCTGCTCTCCTGGCGTTGGCTGAGCAGCTCACTCCCTGCACGGGCGTGATCCAGCGCATCGAACGCCAGATTCAGCCCGAACCGCCTGTGATGGTAAGCAAAGGCAACGTGATGGCGACGGGCGTGTCTGCAGAACTGGATGAACTGCGGCGGCTGCTTTATGAGGGGAAAGATTTTCTTCTCCATATTCAGCAGCGCGAGAGCGAACGTACCGGCATCCCTTCGCTGAAAGTGAGCTTCAACAACGTGTTTGGGTATTATATAGAGGTGCGCAATACGCATAAAGATAAAGTACCCCCCGGTTGGATAAGAAAGCAAACCCTGGTGAGCGCTGAACGGTATGTCACCGAGGAGCTCAAGGAATACGAAGAAAAAATACTGGGTGCGGAGGAAAAGATTCTTGCCCTGGAAACCAGTCTGTATAACAGCCTGGTTCTCGCACTTACAGAATATCTGCAGGCCATACAGCTCAATGGAACCCTCATTGCCAGGCTCGATACCCTGCTCTCGTTTGCGAAGGTTTCGGCCGAAAACCACTATACCAGGCCTGAACTGAACGCCAGCGAGATCATCGACATCAGG